>CAZGNH010000126.1:0-11505 GCA_964527025.1 uncultured Chthoniobacterales bacterium
GCATGGGCGGGGACCGGCAGGCCGGGGACCGTTGCCTTGACCTTGGGGGGAGGGGTCGGGATGGTGGTGGGTTGGGCGGTCGGCGTGGCTCCGGTGTGGCTTTCCGCCGGGGCATCGGGGTCCGGGCCTCCGGCATCCTCCCCTTCGGCTTCGATATGGCCGAGGACGGCGCCGACAGGATAGCTTTCCCCTTCCGAGGCAAGCGGACCGGTGAGGATTCCCGCAGCGGGCGCGGTGACCTCCATCACCGCCTTGTTTGTTTCGACCTCGATGAGGTTGCTGTCGGCTTCGACGGGATCTCCGGCATTTTTTAAAAACCGGACGACGGTGGCTTCGGCGATGGATTCGCCGAGTTGGGGCATGATGATCGGGACCTTGGCCATGGCAGTGTATTACATTTCGAGGAGTCTTCGCATGGCGGATTCGACCGCCGCGGCGGTGGGCCGGTGTGAAGACCAGAGGTCGGGGTGATAGGGAACCGGAGTATCTTTGGCGTTGAGGCGCTGGGGAGGGGCATCGAGCAGGCCGAACCCCTCCTGGCTGACCCGGGCAATCACCTCGGCGGAGACCCCGCCCCACGGCCATGCCTCGCTCACGCAAAGGAGGCGGCCCGTGCGCGCGACCGACCCGAGCACGGTGTCGGTGTCCATCGGTTTGACAGTGCGCAAATCCACCACCTCGATCTGGTAGCCGTCGGAGGCGAGGGTCTCGGCCGCGGCGAGGGACTCGTGGAGCATCGCCCCGTAAGTGACGATGGTGGCGTCACGCCCCGGACGCGCAAGGACCGCCCTGCCCGCGGGAACCGCCTCGGTGGGAAGTCCGGGTGCCTTGAGGTGGTTGTAAAGGAATTTGTGCTCGCAGAAGAGGACCGGGTCGTCGATCGCCACGGCTTCGAGCAGCATGCCATAGGCGTCTTCGACGGTGGCCGGGGTCATGACCACAAGCCCTGGATAGTGCGCATAAAGCGCTTCCATGCTCTGGCTGTGGAACGGCCCGCCGCCGGCCGTGCCCCCCGAAGGAAGCCGCACCACAATCGGACACGCAACCCCCGTCCGGTAAAACAACGTCCCCGCCTGATTGACAATCTGGTTGAGTCCGCAGGTGGAAAAATCCGCAAACTGCATTTCGACAATCGGCCGCATCCCCTCAATGGCCGCCCCGATCGCCATCCCCATGATCGCATCCTCGCTCAAGGGACTGTCAATCACCCGCCCGGGAAATGCGAGGGCAAGGTTTTTGGTGGCCTTGAAGGCGCCGCCAAAATTGCCGATATCCTGCCCGTAGATAAAAACGCGCGGGTCGTCCGCGAGGGCCTTTTCCTGCGCGGCGCGGATGGCATCCAGGTAGGTGATCGCGCTCATGCGGTGAAATTGTCCACGAGGCGGCTTTCCGAGAGGGCGCACCAATCCTCTTCGGAAGGGACCGGCGAGGGTTCTCTGCGGGCTTTGGTGACGGCATCCTCGACTTCCTCGTGAAATTCCTTCCGCCAGGCTTCGATCCCGGCCTCCGTCGCCCAGCCCTCCGCCAGAATTTTTTCCCGGGCGGCTTCGAGGCAATCACGCCCGAGGGGCGAGGATTTCAATTTTGCGCCGACGTATTTGGCGTCGTCGTGTTCCCCGTGTCCCACAAGCCGCAGGAGCTTGGCCACGACAATTTGCGGGCCTTTGCCCTCGCGCGCGGCAGCGACGGCCCCGCCGACAACACGCAGGCAATCACCGAGATCGACCCCGTCGGCCCGGTGGCCCGCGATCCCGTAACCTGCGGCCTTGTCGAGGAGGTCGGCACAGGCGAACTGCCGGGATGTGGGGGTCGAGTAGGCGAACTGGTTGTTGGCGATGACGACGACGAGCGGCAGATTTTCGACGGCGGCGACATTGAGGCCCTCGTGGAAGGCGCCCGTCGAGGTGCCGCCGTCGCCGATGCAGGTGGCACCGACGACACCTTTTTCCCCGCGCATGCGGCGGGCAAGGAGTCCGCCGGCGACGAGGGGGATCATGGCCCCGAGGTGGCTGATCATCGCATAGTAACCCTCGCGGGGGCGCCCGCGGTGGATGTTGCCGTCGCGTCCGCGCATCGATCCAAGTTGTGATCCGAGATAGGTGCGGAAGGTGTCGAGCGAGGTGTCGCCGAAGGCCATGCGACCCGCTTGGTCGCGGATCAGGGGCGCATAGATGTCGCCCTGGCGCAGGTGGACGCCGACCGAGACACTCAATGCCTCCTGCCCCTTGCCGAGAAACACCCCGCCGCGAATCAGCCCGGAACGATACAGGCTGGCCAGTTTGTCCTCCTGCACACGGGCGAGGAGCATCAGCCGGTAGGCTTTCAAAAAGGTCTCCTTCGAGACGGCGGCAGACCCGCTGATTGGCGACATCCGTCGAAAGCTAGACTGTTCGGTGCTTCCCTGCAACGCTTTCCACCGGGAAATTCCTACATGCTCATCCCGCCGTCCACCGCGAGAACCTGTCCTGTGATGTAGGCCGCTTCCGGCCCGGCAAGGAACGCCACCGCCGAAGCAATCTCCACGGCCGCCCCGAACCGCGCCAACGGAATCTGGGCAAGGGCACCCGCCCGCACCTCTTCGCCAAGCACAGACGTCATGTCGGTCTCGACAAAACCCGGTGCAACGACATTGGCGGTGATGCCGCGGCTGGCGACCTCGCGGGCCAGTGCCTTTGTGAGGCCGATCAGGCCGGCCTTGCTGGCGGCGTAGTTGGCCTGGCCGGCCAGGCCGAGCAGTCCGCTCACCGAGCTGATATTGATGATGCGCCCGGAGCGTTGTTTGACCATGGTGCGCAGGAGCCCCCGGCAAAAATTGAACGAGCCCTTGAGGTTGGTGGCCAGAACGACATCCCAGTCCTCGGAGGTCATCCGCATGGCGAGCGTGTCGCGTGTGATGCCCGCGTTGTTGACGAGCACGTCGCAGCGACCGAAATCGGCAAGGATTTTGGCGCAGGTGTCCTGCACGGCGTCGAAGTCGGCCACATCGACGTCGTAGGGACGGGCGGCCTCCGGGTGCTGCGCGCAGATGGCGGCGGCGACCTTTTGGGAGTTGGCTTCCGTGCGGCTCACGACGGCGACCCTTGCCCCTTCGGCGGCAAGGCGCAACGCGATGGCCTCCCCGATGCCGCGTCCGGCACCGGTCACAACAGCGACTTTGTCAGCAAATGTTCCCATAAGCGGGTCATTGAAGCCGCGATCCCCGCCCGGTGTCGAGCCCTCTATTCCTTGAACCAGGAAATTCCTTCCGACGCGTTTTCAGCGCGAAGGGTGTGCGGATCGCCAACGAGCACCTGCTTGGGCACTCCCTGGACGTGGCCGTCACAGAAGAGCACGTTGGCAACCGGGTTTGACGAACCCCGGCGGAAGACAACATCCGGGGGATCCAGACCGGGTGCGTATCCATCCACTTCGGACATGAAAATGACATTGCCGGGGTGCGGGATCTCGTAAATCCGGAAGCTGCGCAGGGCGGGGTCGGGCTGCAAGGCGCGGTTCATGGCGTAGTTGAAGTAAAAGACCTCCGGATCCCATGCGCGGACCGGGCGTGATGCCGGTTCGATCCAGAGGGAGGGGATTCCCGGGCGCGGGCGTTGGCCGGGCGGGAGGTCTGCAAGAGGTTTTTGGGAGATGTAGGGGGGGAGGGCATTGAACCATGCGAGGGGTTCCTCTGCGGTCACCGGGAGGGAGCCGACCTCCGGGAGTTGGTTTCCGTTGTCGATGAGGTAGAGGTTGAGAGCGATCCCCCATTGCTGGAGGTTGCGGGCGCCGGCGATTTTTTTTGCTTCGTCGGCATTGCGGACGATGGACGCGTAACCCACGACCGCAAGGATTGCGAGGACCACCCCCGCCACCGCAATGCGCATGGTGTTCATCGGGCGGCGGTTCCCTCCCCGTCCGCGCCCGGAACCTCCTGCCACCCGGACTCCCCTCCCCCGACGAGCACCTGTGGATTCGTCGCAAAAGCTTCCACGAAAAAATCGAATTCCACCGGCGCTTCCGGTACCCGCCGCACCGAGCCGTCCGGCAGCCCGAGCCTCCGGGCAAGGATTTTTCCAAAGAATTCGGAGGTTGTGACCACGAGGGCGTCTTCGGGGCCGCCGGGGCGCACCATGGCGCGCATGCCGGAAATGGTGAGCGCCTCGTCGAGCTGGCCGCGCGAGAGGGTCACCTGCACGACGGGGGTCGTCCACGGGAGGCTGTTGAAAACGCGGCTTGCGGTGAGCGGACCGGCGGGCCAGTCCGAGCGGATCGAGTCTTTGGAATACAGGACGGCGTCGGTGCCGGGAACGGTGGCCAGACACTGCATGGTGGCGCGCAGGATTGCCTGCTGGTCGAGCGGGCCGGGCAGATCGGCGACGGGCGTGTCGGCGGCGGCGATGGCGGGCGCAAAGGCCGCGATGCGTTTGATGATGTCCCCGTCGGCTTGGGCCGTGTTTGCGGTCATGGGGACGAGGGTGTGTTTGAGAACCTTCCATCCGTCCTGTTCGCGCTTCAGATCGAGCCGGGCGAGGGCGAATCCCCCGTTGTTGCGCAGGATGTTGAGGGAGACGGGAGGCGACCATGGAATGACACCGCTCTCGTTCCACCCGTCCAGACGCCCTCCCCCGTAGATGCGGTGGGCGAGGATCGCGTCGATGCCGGCCCCGCGCAGGGGATCGAGAAAAACCTCCGGCTCCTTCCCGGGCGACTCGAATTTCATCCATGTGAGCAGCGAGAGAGCCCCGGCGGATTCCGGACCGGCTGCGCGTGAGACCGCCGCATGGTCGCGGACCGGCACGACCGGCCCGTCCGCGGCCCCGAACCACGTCGGAAACCGTTCGGGATAGGCGTCCGGTTCGGTATCCCCGTAAAAATTGGCCATGATGCGGACCGGGAGACCGTCCTTGTCGATGGAGGCCAGAAAGTGGGTGCCCTGGGTTGCCGGGCGGCCGGCGGCGTCGGCAAACGGATTGATGACCGGGGCGTTGATACGTTCGACGATCTCGGGACCGACATCGAAATCCAGATTGCTGAGGGCGATTGCGTCATAGCCGAGAGTATTGAAGAAGGCGACCATGTTTTCCGAATCGGTGGCGTGGGCGGCGAAAGATCCGCCGAGGCTGTCACCCAGATCGATGAGGAGGACTTGGGCGCCGGAGGCGGCGGCTTCCCTGCGCACATCGCGCACGTAGCCGGCGAGGAACGGGTAGTGTTGCAGGGGTGCGTTGGCCTGGAGTTCGAGAGGAACCACATTGCCTCGAAGGCGCCCGGTCTGGAGCACGATCACATCGGGAGTTTCCTGCCGGTCGTCCCCGCACCCCGCAAGGACAAAAAGAAAAACTCCAAGCAGAAAAGACGCCCATGCGTTCGCGCGGATCCGGACAAGAGACAGGAAGGCATTCACGACTCCGGAACTTCGCTTGTGCGGGACACCCGTGGCAAATCCCCTCATTGTTACAATTTCGTAACCTGCCGCGGGATCCGGCGAAAGGGAATTCGGAACAAGGGGCTCACAAAGGGGCGGACATTTCCGTTGGTCGATTTTGACACCGGTGTCGGATGGGCCTATGGAAGTTGCCATGGCGCGCGTTTCGAGGCGGGGATTTTTGGCGTGGCTGGGCGCAGCCGGGGCGGGAACCCTTGTGCCCGGCCGCTCCCCTGCCAGCGGGGGCGGTCTTGTGCGGGTGTCGGTGCTGCACACGACCGATTTGCACGGCCACATCCTGCCGACTTCCAGCTACGAGGGGGAGGAAAACCTCGGGGGCTTTGCGCGCTGCGCGACCCAAATCCGCCGGTGGAAACAGGAAAATCCGCATTGGATCCTCGTGGATGCAGGCGACGTGTACCAGGGCACCGACATCGGGTGGCGCACGCGCGGCAAAATCATGGCCGGCTGTTTCAATGCGCTCGGTTACGACGGATGGGTGATCGGCAACCACGAATTCGATTGGGGCATCGGGGCGCTGGCCGGGATGCTCGGGGCGTCATCGGCACCCGCCCTTTGCGCCAATGCATTGCTCGAAGGCAGGCCGTCCGGATCCCTCGATCCAAGCCAGTCACCCCTCGGCCGCATCCGCCCTTCCCTCCTCAAAGAGGTCGGCGGATTCAAAATCGGGGTCATCGGCCTGACGACGCCGGGTCTGCCCTGTTGGTTCCATCCATCCTTCACCAAGGGGTTCGAGGTTCAAGACCCGGCCGACGCCGCCCGCCGCCATGCGGAAGCATTGCGGGCCGCCGGCGCGGACGCCGTCATTCTCGTCACACACATGGGGATGCGTCCGCAGGGCGACGACTTTGCCAACAGACTCGAAGCAGTCGCGAAGGCGGTGCCGGGTGCGGCGCTCATCGTCGCCGGCCACACACACCGCAACACGCCCGAAGCGCGTGTCGGAGGCATCCCCTACACCCAGGCCGCCTACCACGGAATCCATGCCGGCAGGACGGATCTGGTTTTCGACCCGGCGACCCGCAGCCTCGTCGCCGTCGAGCCGCAAACTGTGCGCATGACATCCGAAATCCCCGCAGATCCGGTTGTCATGTCGCTCGCACAGCACGATCTGGATGAATCGGCGCGGGCACTGGCCGCACCCGCCGGCACCATCGCCGAAACCCTTGAGGCAACCGGCCCGCGCCCGATGCCCTCCGACATCGAACGCCTTATCGCCACCGCCATCGCCGAAGGCCTCGCGGAGCGCGGCACGCGGGTGGACGGCGTCCTGCACGGCAGTTTCTCTCGCAACGACCTCCAAGCCGGGCCGAAGACCGCCGGAGATTTTTGGCGGGTGATTCCCTATGAAAATTTTGTGATCACCGGGGAGCTGACCCCGGGGGAAATCCGGGAGGTGATGGAGGAAGCCGGGAGGGGCGCGGCTCCCCGCAGCCTCACAGGTCTGCTCATCAAATATGAAGAGACCGGCAATCCGCCAAAGATTGCCGCCATCGAGGACCGTGAAGGCAGGCCCCTGCAGGCGGACAAACGCCACACCATCGCCATGAACACCTACGACGCCTCCTCGGGTGGCAACCGTTTCCCACGCCTGCGCGCAATCATGCGCTCCGCGGCCGCACGGGCCGTCATTCACCCGGTCCAGACGCGCGAAGCCCTCATCGCCTTTGTCTCGAAACGCGGTGAGGCCGGCGTGACCCGCGCCGACCTCCTGCCCGCATGACCACCTGCCGGCCATGACCACCACGCCCTGCCACATTGACCGCTTTCCGGTGTTGGACGCCATTGCCGGAATCCGCGCGGTTTTTTTGGGGCGCTGCCCGGGCGTGGACACCGCCTGCGACCGGGGGGAGGCCCTCGGGCGGTTGCGGGATCCGCACCGGGCGCTTGCCGATGCCCATGGGTTTGCCGGCATGCCTGTTGTGAGCGCGGAGCAGGTGCATGGTTCGGAGGTTGCGGTCGTTGATTCCGTTTCCGGGGCCCCTGTGGCCGGGGCTGACGGCCTTGTGACGGCGTGCAGGGGGATTTGCCTTGCCGTTTATGTGGCCGATTGCGCGGCCGTTTTTCTTGCCGGGCGCACCGGCGGGGGCATCGCCCTGGTGCACTCCGGGAAAGAGGGGACCCGCCGGGGGATTGTACCGCACGCCATCGGAGTCATGACGCGGGAAATCGGATGCCGGCCCGCAGATCTGGTGGCCGTGATCTCGCCGTGCATCCGCCCGCCCCTCTACGAAGTCGATTTCGCCGCCACGATCAGACGCCAGCTTTCCGACGCCGGAGTCGCTTCAATCCACGACGCGATGGTGTGCACCGCATTCCACCCGGAACGCTACTACTCCTACCGCCGCGAAAAGGGGCGCACGGGCCGCATGCTCGCCTTGCTGGCCATGGCTGCATGACCTTGGGAAATTTTAACCTCCCGCCCGAACCACTTTGGGGGGAACAGCATTTGGAAACCGATTGCGCAGGTGCGGACCCGCTGCGCCTCCTCTTTGGCAGGTGGTGCGCCGCCCGCGGGGCAGGCTGATCGGCCGGAAAGTCAGGATGGCTGAGATTGGAATCGAGCAGAAGCGCCGGGGCGCAGAGGATGGAAGGCAATGAATGAGAGACAACAAGCCTCCGCGGCCGCACGCGGGAGACGGCGGCAGGGGGTGCTTTTGGCGCTGATTGCCTTCAATGCCCTGGTCTTCGGCATCCAGGCAATGGCGCCTCCTCCGGCCGCCATGCGCCTGATTGCCGTCTTCGGCCTCAGCACAACCGGCCTCGAGTCGGGCGCATGGTGGGAATTTCTCACCCATGCATTCCTGCATGGCAATCTCTGGCACCTCCTCGCCAACATGCTGGGTCTCTGGTTCGCCGGACGTTTTGTCATCGACGAGCTCGGATCCCGCAAATTCCTTCTCCTCTATATCCTGTCCGCCATCGGCGGGGGGCCTCGGGCAAATTTTGCTCGGCCCGCCCGGCCATGACCTCATCGGCGCCTCGGGCGCGGTCTTCGGCGTCCTCCTTTGCCTCACGACCATGTTCGCCAACCACCGGATCCTCGCCCTCATCCTCTTTGTCATCCCCCTCCGGCTCAAAGCCAAATACCTCGGTTATGGCCTCGTCCTCGCCTCCGCCTCCATGATGCTTCTCGGCGTCCTCCCATGGATGGGCCACGCCGCCCACCTCGGCGGCGCCATCACCGGCTTCCTCTTCGCGCGGGCCCTCGGCTATCCCAACGCGGCAGATGACCGCGCCGGCTAATCCGCTTTGCGTTCCAGATAGTCGCAAGTGCTGGGTGAAGCCTCCGCTGCGTTCGAAGTGGAGACTTCCGCGCCGGCTTCCGACCGGGCGGCGCGGATTGCGATCACGCTGCCCAATCCGCGCGGAGTGACTGCGGAAAACATTCCGTTTGCGATTTTCAAGGAAAACGGGAAATCAGGTGGTGCATGGGGCTGGCGTTTGTGTCAGGATCCGATTGGTCGGTCGGCGATGGCGCGATTTCGAGACGTCCCGAGGACTGCATTTCCGAAAATTCCCCACCACGAAAACCAATGATCGAACGCACTTCAAAAATCCTCCGTCACCGGGTATTGCTGGTGGACGACGACCTTGCGATGTCCACGGCAGCCGGGAGGGCGGCGCTGGCGCTGAAAGCCGAATTGGAACTCAACGGAGTGGATGTGGTTTCGGCGCCGGGGGCCGAGGACGGGCGTGCGTTGTTTTTGGCCGATGCGGGCCTGCACGGGGTGCTGGTGGATTGGACTCTGGGCAACGACCCGGATGCTCCCCATGCGGATGCCGGCGCACTGATCCGGTTCATCCGCTGCCGCAGTGAGAAGATCCCGGTCTTTTTGCTGACCGACCGGGAGAAGGGGACGGGGCTTTCCGAGGAGCTGCTTTCGATGGTGAGCGAGCTCGTTTGGTTGATGGAGGACAGTGCTCCATTTATCGGGGGGAGGATCGGGGCGGCGGTCAAGACGTATGCCGCGGGTCTATTGGGGCCCATGGCCAAAGCGCTCATCGAGTTCGACCTTGTGCACGAGTATTCGTGGCACACGCCGGGACACACGGGCGGGACGGCCTTCCAAAAGGCGCCTGCGGGGCGTCTGTTTTACGATTATTTCGGGGAGGCGATGTTTCGATCGGATCTGTCGATCAGTGTCGGGGAGCTCGGTTCGCTGCTCGACCACTCGGGTCCGATCGGGGAGGGCGAGCAATTTGCGGCCAAGGTTTTCGGTGCCCACCGGTCGTATTCGGTCACCAATGGGACATCGACTTCGAACCGTATGATTTGGACGGCCTGCGTGTGCCGGGGAGAGTCCGTATGGGTGGACCGCAATTGCCACAAGTCCAATGAACAGGGCCTCACGCTCACCGGCGCCTGCCCGCGCTACCTGATGCCCACCCGCAACCGATACGGGATCATCGGCCCGATCCCGCCGGAAAACCTTGCTGCCGACAAACTTTGCGCCGGAGGCAGGCCCGTCCACGCAGTGATCACCAATTCGACCTACGACGGGCTCACATACAATGTGGGGCGCGTGCTTGAGGTGATCGGGGAAGCACTCGACCGGATCCACTTCGACGAGGCATGGTATGGCTACGCACGTTTCCATCCGCTGTATCGCGGGCGCTTTGCCATGCGCGGCGACCCGAATGACCACACGGGACCGACTGTCTTCGCCACCCATTCGACCCACAAATTGCTCGCGGCCCTTTCGCAGGCGTCGTTCATCCACGTCCGCGACGGACGCAACCCGGTCGATCACGCGCGTTTCAATGAGTCGTTCATGATGCACAGTTCGACCTCGCCTTTTTACCCGATCATTGCTTCGAACGACGTGAGTGCGGCCATGATGCGCGGAAAGGGCGGCGAGGCGTTGGTCGGCGAGTCCATTCGCGAGGCGGTTGCCTTCCGCCAGACCGTTACGCGCCTGTGGCGGGACCACGATGCCCGCGGCGACTGGTTCTTCCAGACATGGAATCCGTTTCATGTGAAAGATCCCAGCAGCGGGGAATCTCTGGCCTTCGAGCAGGCCGATCCGGAGCTGCTTGCTTCCGACCCCTCCTGCTGGGTGTTGCATCCCGGCGAGGACTGGCACGGATTCGACCTTGAGGACGACTACTGCATGCTGGACCCGATCAAGGTGTCGGTTGTCACGCCGGGTGTTGCGCCTGATGGATCGATCCTCGAACACGGCTTCCCTGCCGCCCTGCTCACCGCCTACCTTGATGCGCGCGGTATCGTCGTCGAAAAAACAACGGACTTCACAATCCTCTTCCTCTTCTCCCTCGGCATCACCAATGCCAAATGGAGCACACTTGTGCATGCCCTGCTCGCCTTCAAGCGCGACTACGACTGCAACTCCCCGCTCACCGAAACGATCCCCGCCGTCGCCGGATCCTACCCCGGTCTCGGCCTCCGCGATCTTGCCAAACGCATGCAATCCCACCTGCGCAACGGCGGCCAACTCCAGGCCCAGGCCGCCGCCTTCTCGGTCCTGCCCCGGCAGGACATGATCCCCGCCGACGCGTATCAAAGACTTGTCGCCAACCAAGTCGAACGCATCGCCGTCGATGACGCCGCCGGACGCACCGCCGCCACGGGCATCGTCCCCTACCCTCCCGGCATCCCGATGGTCATGCCCGGCGAAAACTTCGGGACCGGCGACGACCCGTTCCTCGGCTACCTGCGCGCCATCCAGGACTGGGACCGCGCCTTCCCCGGCTTCGCCCACGACACCCACGGGGTCGAAAACGAAGGCGGATCCTACCAGATCCTCGTGTTGAGGGCTTAGAGCCTGTGCCGAAAGGTGATGCATTGACGCGGTTTCGGGGAATCGTGCGGGGAAGGTGTGGCTTCCGGGTGAATGAACGTGTTGCCCGCCGTCGGCAGCGGCAGCAAACGCGTGGCGGCTTTTTCTCTCGCGCGCGGCGGACGGCTTTGCTTCGATGCGGGCGTGATTGCGAGGAAGAAGATGGGCCTGTTCATGGCGACCATTTTGGTGCTGGTGAACATGGTCGGCACGGGGATTTTTTTATTGCCGGTGAGCATGGCGTCGGTCGGGAGCATTTCGGTGATCGGGTGGTTGGTG
>CAZGNH010000127.1:0-3816 GCA_964527025.1 uncultured Chthoniobacterales bacterium
CTCCTCGATGCCGCCGCCCCGCGCACGCTCGTCGCCACCGCCGCCGCTTTCCCCTCCTCCGAACAACTGCCCGAAGAAACCACCCGCGCCGCCGCCCAACGCGGCATCGCCCTCCATCGCCAAGACCGCACGGGCGCCGTCACCATCCGCCTCCCGCCCGGCAACCTCTCCCTCGAACCATTCCTGTCCGAAAACCAAGAGTAACAGGCCTGATCGAACATCGAACGTCGAACGTCGAATAAGGATTCCCCTCAATGTTCAATGTTCAATGTTCGATGTTCAATGTTCAATGTTCAATGTTCCCTCCGCCTGTCCGCCGAAAGGTTCGTTGCGGTGGGTGATGCCCAGCGCGGCGGTCAGTAAAGCAAAGACAGTGTCGTTGCGGAGGAGGCCGTGGAAGGCCTCGCTGCCGGGACCGAAGGCTGTTGTGATGGTGTGGTCGGAGGTGTGGGTCACGCCCGTCCACCCGATGCCGTTGTGATTGCCGGCGATTTGCCCGAGCAGGCCCATGAAGCCGCTCATTTGTTGGCCCCAGTTCGGGGCTTCGCCCTCCAGCGCCGCCTGCACGAGGATTTCGCGCTCGCGCCCGGTCAGGCGAAACCCGGCCATTTCCTCGAATTTCCCGCAGAAGGTATCGTGCGGCACGGCACCCGCTTCATGGGAGGATTTGATCCACCGAAGGATCGTATCCGACGAGCGTGTGGCGCGAGAGAGGGTTCTGAAACGGGCCGGGCTTTCGGTGTAGGCCTTGCCCCAGCCATTGAGGCCCGGGTTGGCGTTTCCGTGGTCGCTGGTCACGACGACGAGCGTCCTGCCGTCGCGACGGGCAAAGTCAAGGGCGACACGAAGAGCGTCATCGAAGGCGAGTTGTTCGTGCAGGAGTGCGGGGGCGTCGTTGTTGTGGGCGGCGTGGTCGATCCGTGCGCCCTCGATCTGGCACAGGAATCCAGCCGGGTTGCGCGCAAGGACGGCAAGGGCCGCCCGCGTCATTTCGGCAAGGGAGGGGACCCCGTCCGGGCGGTCGATCACATAGGGCAGGTGCCCCTCCGAAAACGTCCCAAGCATCCGTCGGCCTTGGGCCGCCGCCTCCTCCATCTCCTGCGGCGTGCGGCACACCGCATAACCGCCGCCCGCAAACGCCGCAAACACATCCTCCCCGTCCTCCCGGCACGCAGGATCAAAAAATTTCGCGCCGCCGCCAAGGATCACGTCGATTTCTCCTGCCAGATATTGCCGCGCAATTTCCCCCTCCATGTTGCGGTCCGGCACACAGGCCGCAAATCCCGCCGGAGTCGCGTGCGTGACAGTGGCCGTCGTGACAAGACCAACCGAGCATCCCGCCTCTTTGACCAAGGACCCGATGGGTGTCACCGTGCGCCCGTCGGGAAATGTATTGAGCATCCCGTTCAAACCCCGGCACCCCGACCCCCATGCCGAGGATGCCGCAGCGGAATCAGTCACCGTCGAGTCCAGCGAGTGGGTCTCCTGCAGACCATTGACGCTTCCCCGTTCCGCCATCAACCCGCACCATGCCGTGCCGCGCCCGCGCACCATCTGCGAATAGGACTCGGCCAAATCCAGCACGCCACAGCTCATCCCGTCGGAGACCAGAAACAAAATGTTGACCGGCGCCGCAGTCGGCGTCGTCGAGCCATGGACCCTTGCCGGCAGGGCAAGCCCCGCCGCCGCCGCCGCTCCCACCGTCAGAAAATCCCTGCGCCGGAGCCCTCCACCTGCCGCGGACCGGACGCCGGATGCCTTCAAAACCACACCCACGGTCTCTCCTTTTGTGTCATACGCTTGGTAACTTCGCATAAATCCCCGCACAGGGAACCTTCCGATTGTTAAGATTTTGACACCCGGACCCTGTCCTCAGGGACTTGCCGGAAAGGAGTCGGTGCCGGAGCGGGCCCCCCCCCGGCGGAAAGAGGTGCCTTGTCGGAGGCTCTCCCCCTGTCTGCCGCGTCACCTTCCTCTTCCTTCGGCGCTTGATATGTCTTGCGCGGCGGACGTGGAATGCATGCAATGGCGGGGTGAAATATTCCTCCTACGAGACGGCCCGCACGCTTTATGCGGAGGCGGGGGTGGACACCGATGCGGCGCTTGATCAACTCGCCAAAATCCCCGTATCGATGCAGTGCTGGCAGGGCGACGATGTGACCGGTCTCGAAATGGCCGGGGCGTCGTTGGACGGGGGAGGGATCGCCGCCACCGGCAATTACCCGGGCCGCCCGAGAGACGGAGAGGAGCTCCGCTGCGACCTCGACGCCGCCATCCAACATGTCCCCGGCCCCGTGCGCCTCAACCTTCACGCATGTTATGCCGAACGCGGTACGGCCACCGCCGACCGCGACGCATACACCGCAGACTTCTTCGCGCGGTGGATCGCATGGGCCTCCACCCGCGGCATCCCCATGGATTTCAACCCAACCTTCTTCAGCCACCCGAAGGCCGCCGACGGTCTCACCCTCACCCACCCCGACAAGGCCATCCGCCAATTCTGGATCCGCCATGGCAAAGCCTGCCGCAAAATCGGCGAAGCCTTCGGACGCGCCCTCGGCTCGCGGTGCACCGTCAATGTCTGGATCCCCGACGGATCGAAGGACACCCCCGCCGACCGGATGGGCCCGCGCGAGCTTCTGCGCGAGTCCCTCGATGACATGTTTTCCGAGCCGTTGGACGAGGCACTGGCCGAAGATGCCATCGAGAGCAAGTTGTTCGGGATCGGGTCCGAGTCGTATGTGGCCGGATCCCATGAATTTTACCTCGGCTATGCCATTGCGCGGCGCAAGGTGCTCTGCCTCGACAGCGGCCACTTCCACCCGACCGAATCGCTGGCGGACAAACTTTCCTCCGTGTTGCTGTATGTGCCGGCGGTGCTCCTGCACATGAGCCGCGGCGTCCGGTGGGACAGCGACCATGTCGTGATCCTCGACGATGCGACGACCGCCGTCGCCACCGAGCTGGCAAGGCACGGCCTCTGGAACCGCGTCCGGATCGGACTGGACTTTTTCGATGCGAGCATCAACCGGGTCGCCGCATGGGTGATCGGCACCCGCGCCGCCAAGCAGGCGATTCTTGCGGGCCTGCTCCAACCGCACGGGGAACTCATCCGCCTTGAACGCGGCGGGGACTTCACCGCCCGGCTCGCCCTCATGGAACGCCTCAAGATGCTGCCGACCGGGCTGGTCTGGGATGAGTTCTGCCACCGCCAGAGCTGCACGCCGGAGGGACGGTGGTTGAACGAGGTGCGTGCCTACGAGCGTGATGCAATGCGCGTCCGCGGGTGAATCCCTCGGGATCGGCGATCCCCTTGGCCACGACTGGATAGAACGCTGGTTGTCCCAACTTGCCACAGACACGGAGTTCCGCAGAGTACACAAAAACTTCCGCGGTTTTTATCCGAAGTTCGAGCGTTTTGTGGACGACGCAACCGGCGGATAGGTGTATAAGGGAGGGTGTTTTGGACGAACTGGTCAAAGCGCTGGTGGTGAGCGGCTCCCTTGGGGCTTTGGTGGGGCTCGAGCGCCAATGGGACAGGCAGGTTCGTGACGAGGAGACGCAGCCGGCGGCGGGCGTGCGCACGTTTTGCCTGCTGGCCTTGTTCGGGACGCTGTGCGCGGAGTTCGCGGAGCGCTGGCATCCCTTGGTTTTCGCGGCGGGACTGGTCGCGGTGGCGCTCATCGCAGGGGCCCACCTTGCGCGGATGCGGGGGGCGGAGCGCGGGGTGGGGCTGACGACTGCGGTGGGGGGTGTGATGGTTTTCCTGCTCGGGGGGCTGGCACATACGGGCCAATGGAGGGTGGCGGTGATGCT
>CAZGNH010000128.1:0-6321 GCA_964527025.1 uncultured Chthoniobacterales bacterium
ATCTTAATCGTAATCCTAATCGTAATCGAATGATGCCGAGAAGATTACGATTACGAACACGATTACGATTACGAGCCGCTGGTTTCTTAACTTAGCGCCTTTCGAGGTTGGTGAGGACGACGAGCTGCTTTAAAAGCGGGATTGAACACGGATTCCCAGATGCCGAGGAACTCGATGGTGTTCCTATTGCAAAGCCAGTCGGAGATGAAAAACTCCCCGTCTTTCGCCCTCAGCATGTCGGTGAGAGAAATATAATCGCCATCCTTGCCGGTGACGATCGAGATCGAGGTTCCGCGAACGGCGATGGTGCTGGTTTTGCCTCTGCTCATGGCGTCATGAAATCAGGCGGCGACGAGTTCCGAAGCCGGGCGGATGGCGGCGGTGAGGCGTTTGCGATCTTTGGCCAGGGCGCGGAAGTCGCATTCCATCTGGAGGCCATACCAGAAATTTTCGGACTGGCGGAAGAAAAGGCCGAAGCGGATCGACATGGTCGGGGTGATCGAGCGGCGGCCAAGGACGATTTCGTTAACGGCGCGCGGAGGCACCCCGATGGCGCGGGCCATGGCATTCTGCGAGATTCCCATGGGTTTAAGGTATTCCTCCAGCAGGATTTCTCCGGGCGTGATGGGCGGGTTCATGCGGTGTAATGTATAGCGTTATAAGGGGGCAGTCAATGATAATCCAGAATGGCGACCTCGGCGGGACCGGATTCGGTCCAGCGGAAGACGATCCTCCATTGGTCGTTGACCCGGATGGAGTGAAAGCCGGCGAGTTTTCCCTTCAAAGCCTCAAGGTGGTTTCCCGGAGGAACCGCGAGGTCGTCCAGCTTGCCGGCGCGGTTCAACTGAAAGAGTTTTCGCAGGGCCACGCGCGCAATCGCCGAAAAGCGGCGGTTGGACTCGTTGACGAACAAGGCTTCCGTGTCTTTGTCGGCAAAGGATTGGATCATTGCTTTTCCTCGCTGGTGAGGCGACGTCCGGCCTTTTTCACGTCTTCGGCGGGAGTGAGGGATTCCGGGCGGATGCCGCGTTCGAGCAAGGTGCGACGGACGGCGTCGTTGTTGGTGATGTGCTTGCGGGAGATCTCCTTCTCTGCACCCTTGGGCATGCCGACCATTTTCCCGACGTCGGCAAAATGATCGGACACCTGGTGACCTGAGACCTCGCAGGCGGTGTTGGCCTTTGAGACGGCGTTCAGGAAGTTGTCCCACTTTGCGTAGCCGAGCAGATGCTGGAGATTGCGGGCCAGCCAGTATTCCACGCCGTCTTCAGTCTGTTGGGCATGCCCCTCAAAAGTGGCGGCCAGGGTAAAGACTTGATCGGTCTTCATCGGGCTTCCTTAATCGCGAAAAGCGGGGTGTCGGCCTGGATGGAATGGCGCTAACTTAAGACGGATTCGGGCGTGATCTCACTCCTAATCTTAATCGTAATCCTAATCGTAATCGATTGATGCCGAGAGGATTACGATTACGAACACGATTACGATTACGAGCCGCTGGTTTCTTAACTTAGCGCCATTCCGGCCTGGATGTATTTTTCGACGGCATCGCGGATAATCCAAGCATTCGACACTTTCTTGCCCTTCGCCATGCGGCAGACCTGCTCGTAATGGTCGGGGGGAACGGTGACGGTGATCCGGGTGCCCGTCTGTTGGCGTTTGGCGGATTCGGAGGACATGGCACCAGCTTGCATCATCGTGGTGCTATGTCAACACGTCTGGTAGAATCGTTTTTTACGATGGGAGCCTTCGCTGTGAATGACGGCGGGGTGTAAAATTCCGGCGGAGCCTCCAAGATTTGATGGGCAGACCCCAGACCTCGAATCAACACGTTTTGGCGGACAACGGGCGGACATTTTGAGACCGCTTCCAAGTTGTGCGATATAGTGCGAAAGAGAATCGCACTTTTTTCAAAAAAACTTGCCAGGGCCTTTGTTTTAGCCACCCTTGGCAATTGATGCTTGGTGGCTGGGGAGGGAATTGAACCCCCGACACGAGGATTTTCAGTCCTCTGCTCTACCAACTGAGCTACCCAGCCGTAATTGAGTATTTTGGACGGTGGAGGGGCTCGATGCAAGCCTGCATTTTTTGGGGGGACGGATTCCGACGGGGCCGTTCTTTGGGGGGTGGAAATGCGCGGGGTTGCAAATGGGGGCATGGGGGCATACACCACGTCGTTGAGATGGCGGTGCGGTTCGAGCATTACGAGGTGTTGGAGAAGCCCGACGGGATGCCGTGGGAGCTTGGGCGCGGGGCGATGGGGATCACCTACAAGGCGGTGGACACCAACCTGCACAGTCCCGTGGCGCTCAAGGTGATCAGCGGCGCGCACCTGCAGAGCGCCACGGCGCGCGAGCGTTTCCTGCGCGAGGCCCGGAGTGCGGCGGCCCTGCGGCACCCGAATGTCGCCTCGGTCTATCACCTCGGGACCGAAGGTGACACGACCTACTATGCAATGGAGTTCATCGATGGCGAAACGGTCGAGGATTTTCTGAAGCGGGAGGGGGCGGTCGCGCCGCGGGTGGCTCTCGAAATAGCCGCGCAGGTGTGTCGCGCGCTGGCCGCGGCCGACAAGCACGGGCTGATCCACCGCGATATCAAACCGGCCAACCTCATGCTGGTGCGCGACGAGGAGGAGGAGATGCTCGTTAAAGTGATTGATTTCGGGCTCGCCAAGGCGGTGAATGCCGGCGGCGGCGACGCCACCCTCACCATCGGCGGATTCCTCGGAACACCGCACTTCGCCAGCCCCGAACAACTCGAGGAAAAGGATCTCGACATCCGCTCCGACCTCTACTCGCTGGGCGCGACCCTCTGGTACATGCTTGCGGGCAGCACCCCGTTCTCCGGCTCGCTGGCACAGGTCATGAGCCAGCACCTCAATGCCCCACCGCCCTTCGGATCCCTGCCGGATCTGCCGCGTCCGGTCGTCGATCTCCTCGGACGCCTCCTGGCCAAAGACCCCGCCGCCCGCCCGCCCAGTCCCCAAACCGCACGCGACGAAATCCTCGCCTGCGCCACCATGCTCGATGCCGCACCGGCAGACGCAACAGCCACCCCATCCTGCCCCGCCGCCGACACGGCGGCGGAAACCGTCTCCCTCGAGCCGGCAACCGCGGATCCCGAGGCCGCGGCAACCCTCACGGAGTTTGAAACAGCGGTGATGGATGAGACGCCAGTTGCCCTCGATCCGCCCGACTTTTCCGTTGGAAGCCATGTGGCGGGGCGCTACGAGATTCTGGCCGGGGAGGGGCTGTGGGATTCCGGGCGCCGGTTTCTTGCGCGCCGGGAAGACGGGATGCACGTGTGCCTGCTGGTTCCGGCGCCGGGTGTGTTTTCCAGTTCCGAGTCGCTGACGGCGGTCGAGGCGGCGGTGGGGGTTTTGTCGGGCCTGCGGGTGCCGGCACTGTTGGGGGTCTGTTCCTTTGAGAGTGTGGCGGGAACATGTTTTCTGGTTGTTGAGCGTGTGGAGGGGGGGAGTTTGTTGGATGCGTTGCGGGCGGCTGGGGTGATGCCGCTCGGGGAGGCGCTGGGGATTCTGCGTCCGCTTGCGGAGGGTCTCGATGCGCTGGAAGCTGCGGGGTTGCCGTGTCCGGCGCTTGCGTCGCACGAGATTTTGTTGGTTTCCGATCCGGCGACCGGGGGGGTCGTTCCGAAGTTTTTGCCCTTGCAGCTTGCGGCCGGCGCGCCGGTGGATGCGGGTGCGACGATGGTCGCTCCGGCGCAGGGTCGGGGGCACGGGCCGGCGGGTTCGGCGGCCTGCGTGTGCGCGTCGTTGGCGTATGACATGCTCGGGGGCATGCGCAATGCGTCGGGAGGGTTCGTTCCGGTCGCCGCCCTCTCCGAAGAAGGCAATGCCGCCGTGCGGCGGGCACTGGATGCGTCCGGGCCGGCGGCTTCAACGGCCCTCGCACTCGTCGAAATCCTCGAAGCCGATGCACCCGCCTCTTCCAGCGCCCCGAAGGCAAACGGACAGCCCGCGCCCCGGGTCGAGCCTCCGTCCGCTCCCGAAGAACGCCGCCGCTTGTCCCGCGTGCTTGTGCCTGCCGTGGTCGGTGTGGCGGTTGTTTTGGGAGCCGGGGCATGGTTTTTCCTGCGTCCCGCTCCGCCGCCCGGCCCGTCTCCGCCGGAGCCGGAGGCACCCGCAATCGTCGAGCGGGCCCCGGCGGCGGCCTTCCTTGCGAGGGCGCGTGAGGCCGGCGACCCTCCCGCCGCCATTGCGATCTTTGCCGAAGGCCTGCGGGAATATCCCGGCGACGAGTCCCTGCGCTCCGAAGCGATCGCAGCGTTCAGGAGTTATCTGGAAGCGGAGCCGGCCCCGGAAGCCCTTGCGGCGCTGCTTCCGGCGCTCGGAACCATCCCGATGGATGCCGCCGACGAATTCGAGCTCGGCAAACGCCTTCTCGACCACGACCCCGATGCCGGCTTCAAGATCCTCTCCGCCGCCGCCGACAAAGACCATCCCGCAGCAACCCTCCTCCTCGCCGAATGCCACCAAGCCGGGCGCGGAACCTCGCCCGACAACCGCGCCCACATCGAACTCCTCCGCAAGGCCGCCGGCCTCGGCGAGCCCCGCGCCCTCAACAAACTCGGCGACCTCACCAAGAGGGGCATCCCGGGCATCCTCCTTCCCGATGACGCCGAAGCCCTCAAGCTTTTCCAGCGTGCCGCCGATCTCGGATACCTCGACGCCCAGGGCAACCTCGGCGTTCTCATCTACGAAGGTCTCGGCACCTCCGAACCCCCCAACCCGGAAAAGGCCGCCGCGCTTTTCAAGGACGGGGCCGAAAAAGGCAATGCGCTCTGCATGTATTTCTATTCGCGGTGTCTCGAGGACGGCTCGGGAGTCGGGGCCGATCCGGAAGCGGCGCGCGGGTGGCTTGTGCGGGCGGCTGCCATGGGGTTGCCTCCGGCCGTCGAGAAGTGCCGGGCCGCGGGCATTCCCTTTGAGTAAGCGGCCCTTTTTTCGGTCTTTGCCGGGGCGGGGTAAGTGGGGTAGTTTTCCCGCAACGTGAGCGCAGCATCTCCCGAAGTCTCCGCGGAAAAAGAAATCCGCACCCTCGACCATGTGGACCAGTATCTGATGGTCGGCAAGGAATCCGATGCATCCGACATCCACCTGTGCGTCAATTCCCAGCCGATCTGGAGGCGATTCGGACGCCTCGAACCCATCTGGCTGCAGGCACCGGTCCTCACCGCCGCAGACACCCAGCGGCTGGCGATGGGATTTTTGACCGACCCCCAAAAGAAACAGCTTGCCGAGCGCGGTGATGTCGATTTTGCCTACGCCAATGCGCAGGGGCGGTTCCGCACAAGCGTCGTGCGCCAGCGGCTCGGATACGACCTCACCTTCCGGATCATCAACAGCCAGATCCGCACCATGGACCAACTCGGGCTGCCGGCTCAGCTCAAACTCCTGACCCAATACCACAACGGCCTCGTGCTGGTCACCGGATCGGTCGGAAGCGGCAAAAGCACCACGCTCGCCGCCCTCGTCCAGGAAATCAACATGGCCCGCACCGACCATATCATCACCCTCGAAGATCCCATCGAATACATCTTCGACTCCGGAGGATGCCACGTCACCCAGCGGGAAATCCACACCCACACGGCTTCCTTTGCCACCGCCCTGCGCGGATCCCTGCGCGAAGACCCCGACGTCATCATGGTCGGTGAAATGCGCGACCTCGAGACCATCTCGCTCGCCATCACCGCCTCGGAAACCGGCCACCTCGTGCTCGGAACCCTGCATACCGGCAACTCGGCGCGCACCCTCGACCGCGTGCTCGACGTCTTCCCCACCGACCAACGCGACCAGATCCGCATCATGGTCAGCGAATCCCTGCGCGGCATCATCAGCCAGCAACTCATCCCCACAGCCGACGGACGCGGGCGGGCCCTCGCCGTCGAAATCCTCATGAACAACCCGGCCGTCGGCAACCTGATCCGCGAGGGACGCACATTCATGCTTCCGGGCGTGATTCAGACAGGGCGCCGGCAGGGAATGATTCTCATGGACGACTCAATTGCCGAGCTCTTCCATGCGGGCATCATTTCGGCCGAGGAGGCCTTCTACCGTTGCGAAAACAAGACAATTATGCGAGGGGTGTTGGGTCTTGGAAAGAAGTGAACGGCATGGGCGGAGGATGGTCCGCGGCGCGGGTTTTGCGCGGGGAGTGATTCTTGCCTGTGCGGCGGGCGTTTGCCTCGGGGCGGCGGCGTTTGCGGACGATCCGGGGGGAGATTCCGGCGTGGCGGAGGGGCGGGACGGGGGTCACGGGGCAGGAGGAGGCGGAAGGGGGAGGGGGGGAGGAGCGCGGCGTG
>CAZGNH010000129.1:0-2915 GCA_964527025.1 uncultured Chthoniobacterales bacterium
ACTCATACAGCCCTCCCCCGATTCCGCGCCCGCCTTGTCCCAGCCAGCCTCGCGCGGCGTCTCGCGACGAAGTTTGTGAGAGATGCGGGCCAGGCTCGAATGGCGCGAAGTTAAGGGTGGTTTTGGATGCTGCTACAGGGCAGAGACTTCTTCCGACCAAGACCCAGGGCGGCGCTGGCGCTTGCCCCGGGCTATGGGATAAAGCCCCGTTGGGGCTTAAGTTCGTGCCATTCCGGGCCAGGCTCTGTTCACGCCATAGTCCATGGGGTATAACCCGCATAGAGCCTGTTATGCACGCTTGGTTCAGGAATGGGTCTCATTGCAACTTCCGGAGGAGCGCGCCCTTGGAACGGTTTGATTCTGCCGCTCTTGACCCTGTGTCCGGACGGGGCTAAGGGGTGCCTGCCGCGATGCCTTCTGTTTACATCAAAACCTACGGATGCCAGATGAACGGGCGCGACTCCGAACAGGTCGCCCGCTCGTTTTTGGACCGCGGGTATTTGTTGGTGGAGCGGGCGGAGGATGCGGACGTGATCCTCTTGAATACATGCAGTGTCCGGGACATGGCCGAGCAAAAGGCCGTTGGGAAGATGGGCATGCTGGCGTCTCTGCGGCGCGCGCGCCCGCATCTTGTGTTTGGTTACCTCGGGTGCATGGCGCAGAGCCGCGGGGCAGGGTTGTTGGGCGATTCCCCGCATGTGGACCTCGTGGTTGGCACGCAGAAGTTCCACCGTGTGGCCGGCCATGTGGACGGGCTTCTTCGGGCGCGGCTTGAGGCGCGGATGGATGACGCGCGCCTGCCAATCGTGGATGTCGATGCAGAGGAGGGCAGTCAGGATGCCATCCGGGACCACGTTGCCGGCGGGCGGCGGGCGACGGCCTTTGTTTCGATCATGCAGGGGTGCAACATGCGCTGCGCGTTCTGCATCGTGCCGGCAACACGCGGTCCCGAGCGGGCGCGGCCGATGGAAAGCATCGTCGAGGAAGTGCGGGCTCTTGCCCGTTCGGGGGTGCGCGAGGTGACCCTGCTGGGCCAGATCGTCAACCTCTACGGGCGTCACGAATTTCCCAGGTGCGGCGGGCTGAGTCCCTTTGTACAGCTTCTCGAGAAGGTCTGTGCCGTTCCGGGCATTGCGCGGGTCCGGTTCACGTCGCCGCACCCGATCGGGTTCCGCCGGGATCTTGTCGGGGCGTTCGGGAGGCTTGGGACGCTGGCGGGGCACATCCATCTTCCGGTGCAGAGCGGGTCGGACCGGATTCTCAAGCGGATGGGGCGCGGGTATACGGCGGCCGCCTACACGGGGCTTGTCGGGGAGCTCCGCGCCGCGCGCCCGGATCTGGCGGTTACGACCGACCTGATTGTCGGGTTTCCCGGGGAAACCGAAGAGGATTTTGAGGCGACCGCCGGTCTCTGTCGCACGGTGGGTTTCGACAACGCATTTGTCTTCCGTTACTCGCCACGCCGTGACACGCCCGCCGCCTCGATGGACGGACAGGTGCCCGCGCAAACCCTTGAGGAACGCAACAGACGGCTCTTGGAAATCATCAACGCCGGATCCTCCGCCAAACTCAGCGCCCTCGTGGGCACACGGGTCGAAGTCCTCTGCGAAGGGCCCAGCAAAACCACCGCCTCGCGGATGGTTGGGCGCACCACCGGCAACAAAATCACCGTCTTCGAGGGCACGCCGGATCTTGCGGGCCGGCTGCTCGGGGTGGATGTCGTCCGGGCCTCGGCCACGACCCTGTATGGGGAACTTGCCCCCGCTTGACGCATGGCGGGCGGGCGTTCCATGGCGGCGGGAGATTTTGATTTGCGGGTGACTCTCGAGAGCGGGCAGATTTTCCATGCCATCGAGGAGGACGGGTGGTGGTGGGTGCTGGCCGGCCGCGAGCCGCTGGTCCTGCGCCAGCCGGCACCGGGGTCGCTGGAAATGCGGACGGGCAGCCCGCGACTTGCGCGCCGTTACTTCTCACTCGATCATCCCCTCGGAGAAATTTATGAGACCTTTCCGCGGGACAGCTACAGCCGCGCGGCCCTCGAAGGCAGCCGCGGCCTGCGGATTATCCGCCAGCCCGCGTGGGAATGCCTCGCCACCTTTGTGACTTCGTCCATGAAGCAGGTTGCCCACATCCGCCTCATGTCGCTGGCCATCCGGCAACGCTTCGGCGACCCGGTTTCCGGCGCGCGCGTGAATGCCTACCCGGCCCCCGAACGCATCGCGGCGCTGGACGAGGCCGCCCTGCGCGCCTGCGGCCTCGGGTTCCGCGCGGGGCACCTGCTTGGCGCCGCGCGGGAGCTTGTCCGTGACGGGAAGGATTTGGAATCCCTGCGGTCGTTGCCGACCGCCGGCTTGCGTGCGCGGCTCGAGGCGCTGCCGGGAGTCGGTCCCAAGGTCGCCAACTGTGTTTTGCTTTTTGCCTACGAGCGTCTTGATGCAGTGCCCGTGGATGTCTGGATCGGGCGGATTGCCCGCGCGATGCGCCGGCGGAAGCTGTCTGCGCCCGCCCTCGCCCGGTTCGCAACCCGGCGCTTCGGCCCCTACGCAGGCTATGTCCAACAATACCTCTTCCACCACGCCCGAACCACGGGCAGACTGCCCGCGTGATGACCGCCGCCGTTGTCGATTGGCGCCTCGAGCAGCGCAGGAATGCCCTGCGCGCCCTCCTGCTTTCCATCCTGCTGCACCTGCTCCTGATTCTTGGCATTGCTTTTGCGCTCACGTTCCAGCCTGTGATGGAGACGGTTCCCCCCGAAGAGGAAACCCTCGAGATGGTTTTTGTCGATCCACCCGCGCCACGGGATGAGACCACCCCGTATCTCGCCACGACCGATGCCCAGCGCAGTGAGGCTGCCCCGGAATCCCCCGCATTCGAATCCGACAAAGACACCCGCGCCGCCTCGGAAGCCCCCGCCG
>CAZGNH010000130.1:0-1964 GCA_964527025.1 uncultured Chthoniobacterales bacterium
GATCGTGGGGGCCGGGTCGGCGGAGGGCGCCATGGACGCCAGCAACATCATCAAGCCGGCCCTCTCGCGCGGCGAAATGCAGTGCATCGGCGCCACCACCCTCAACGAATACCGCAAATACATCGAAAAGGATTCCGCCCTCGAACGCCGCTTCCAAACAGTCAAGGTCGAGGCACCCAGCGTCGAGGAAACGATCCTCATCCTCAAGGGCATCCGCCCGAAATACGAAGCGCACCACAAAGCCCAAATCCTCGACGAATCCATCGAGGCCGCCGCCAAACTTTCAGACCGCTACCTCACAGGCCGCTTCCTGCCCGACAAGGCCATCGATGTGATGGACGAGGCCGGCGCCCGCGCCCGCATCGCCGCCATGACCCGCCCCCCGGATGTCAAGGAAATCGAGGCCGCCATCGAATCGATCCGCACGGAAAAGGAGGCCGCCATCAAGGCGCAGGACTTCGAAAAAGCCGCCGCCCTGCGCGACGACGAAAAGCAAACCAAGGAAAAACTCGACGGCATCCTTGCCGAATGGCGGTCCGGCCGGGAGGAGCAGGTGGTGACCGTCACCGAAGACCATATCATGCATGTGGTGTCGAAGTGGACGGGTGTGCCCCTTTCCCGCATGGAGCAGGCCGAGACCCAGAAGCTTCTGGCCATGGAAAACGAGCTCAAGAACAAGGTCATCGGCCAGGACGAAGCGGTCACGGCCATCAGCAAGGCCCTGCGGCGCTCGCGGGCCGACCTGAAAGACCCGCGGCGCCCGATCGGCTCGTTTGTGTTCCTCGGCCCGACGGGAGTCGGCAAGACATTCCTCGCGCGCACCCTGGCCGAATTCATGTTCGGCGACGGCGACGCGCTCATCCAGATCGACATGTCGGAATACATGGAGAAATTCACGGCCTCGCGCCTGATCGGCTCGCCTCCGGGCTATGTCGGACACGAGGAGGGGGGCCAGCTCTCCGAGGCCGTGCGGCGGCGCCCGTACGCGGTGGTGCTCTTCGACGAGATCGAAAAGGCCCACCCCGACGTCATGCACCTCCTTCTGCAAATCCTCGAGGAAGGGAAAATCACCGACAGCCTCGGGCGCAAAATCGACTTCCGCAACACGATGAACAACATGACCTCGAACGTCGGGGCCGAGCTCATCAAGAAACAGACGACCCTCGGGTTCGGCGCGCCGGATGCCAACGCAGGCCACGAAGCCATGCGCGACAAAATCCTCGAAGAAACCAAGCGCGTCTTCAAACCCGAATTCCTCAACCGGCTCGACGACACGATCGTCTTCCACTCGCTCCAGAAGAGCGACTTGGTCCGGATCATCGATCTTGAGATCGCAAAGGTCATCGTCCGCATCAAGGCGCGGGATATCGCCCTGCACTTGGATGAGGGAGCCAAGGAGTTCCTCATCGAGAAGGGCTACGACCCCGAATACGGCGCCCGCCCGATGCGCCGCGCCGTCGAACGGTTCCTCGAAGATCCCATGGCGGAGGAAATCCTCCGCGGTTCAATCAAGGCGGGACAGACGATCCGCGTTGTGCGCGACAAGGAAAAGCTGCGTTTTGAAGCGCAGGGCGAGCCCTCCCCGGCCGAGGCCGCCGGGTCGGCGGCACCCTGAGGCACGGGGCTGCGCAGGTGACACCGGACTTCTGGCAGGAGAGGTATGTGTCGGGCGGGATGCATTGGGATCGCGGTGCGCCCGCTCCGCCCGTGTTGGATTTTCTCGCGGTGCATCCGGTGCGCGGGCGGGTGCTCGTGCCCGGCTGTGGCGCCGGCCACGAGGTGCGTGCTCTTGCGGCCGCCGGGGCATCGGTGCTGGGTGTGGATTTCGCGCCCGGCGCGCTCGGGCAGGCCGCCGCGCACCCGCGCGCGGGCGGTGAGGATTACCTGCTGGCCGACTTTTTGGATTTGCCCGCGCACCTGCACGGCACCTTCGATTGGATTGTCGAACACACGTGCTTCTGCGC
>CAZGNH010000131.1:0-2700 GCA_964527025.1 uncultured Chthoniobacterales bacterium
GGACATGGAAAATCGGATCAAGGAAGCGCAGATGGACTTGTTTGCCGATCGGACCAGTACGCACTGGATGGCATCCAACCAACTGCGTTTGTGGTTCAGCGCCTTTGCCCACCTGCTGATCTCGGTGCTGCGGGCCGGGGTGTTGAAGGGCACCGAGCTTGCCCAAGCCACGGTCGGACAGATCCGACTGAAAAACGCAAGCCAGTGATTGGCCTGGCCTCGCTGTGCCTTGAATCAGCCAAAATCATGGTTGCCAAGGCGGGGATCGCAAAAATTTGCCGCAAAACGGTGGGGCAACGCAGCAAAGCGACCAAGACCCGCGCGTGTCGGTCATGTTCGCACGCTTTTTGGCCTCCGGCCAAATCGCATGTGAACAATGCGGGCTAGTCGCGTCTGTAGAGCGAGAAACATTCCGTCCCCGGAGTACGCACAACGCTGCCATCGCTTCGGGTTTCCTCCACCATGTACCATTTCGAAGGATCTGTGATTTTGCCCAGAATTGCCATGTGGCCAAAATTGGAAAGAGTGAAGTCACTGCAGTTCCTGATGCGAAAGAGTGGCTGTCCGGGTTCCGGGCAGGCGTTGCCTCCATGGCCCAGGATCCGGAAATTTGATGAGTTCTGAAGCAGAAACGGGGTCATTGCTTTCGGACCCTTCGCTCCAAGAGTCTCGGTTTTCGTGGAATACACATTGAGATTTTTGACATCCTCAAATTCGACCATGTAGTCGGCCGAACTGTGTTCAGAATTCAGCATATAAAAGGCCAGTGGCTCCCTCGTTCCCCGGACGAGGACATGCCGGTGGGAGTTTGTCTGCGGAAATCTGTGGTGCATCAGCGCATTGTACCACCGCCCGCCGCCGTGCCCGTCAATGAGAACAAGCGGATGCCCGGCGGGCTGGTCATCTGCTGTCCAAGGAAACGGCATGGCGAGCACGTTGCGCACCATTGAGTGCCGTCCCGCCTGCCAGTGAATCGCATAGGATCCCGGAACATTGGCGCGCAGCTGAAAAAACGCCGCAACGCAGGAAGCGCCGGCATCATTTGGCGCAACGAGCATGGGCTGCGGGTTCGCGGGGTTGGCAAAAGCCGGGGCTGCGGGGTCGGGCACGATTGTTGAACAAATCCCCAGGCCGAACAGGCGATTGTCTGTTCCCATCAGGAGCGGCTCGGAAATACGATAGGTTCCTTTGGGAAGAAAAACATCCCGGCGCTGTTCCAATGCTTTTTGAATCGCCGCAGTGTCATCCGTATTTCCGTCTCCCGCCGCCGAATACGGCGGCTCCATGACATTCGCCACAAGTGGGTCATTCCAGTCCGGCAGGGTCTCGCGCCATTGGTGCGGGGTGAAGAGGTCCGGCGGAGGCGCCTTGTCTTCCTGCACCTTCGAAACGGGCCCGGTCTGCTTCAGCCCGTTGATCCATACCGGGTATGTGTCTGATGGTCCGGCCGCATATTCTTCAACGTGAATCCATCCCTGATCAGTTCCTTGCAGAGCGGGGAGTTCATGAATGTGAACCGGTGTCAACGCGTTTTCAAAGTAGACCCGGCTCAGATAGACCGGCCGGTTCCCGCTGATGGCCGGGCCATTCCCTCGCTTGCGGACAACCGAGTCCACCACATTCAACGCGCCATCCCATGCATGACCTTGACTGGCAATCTCGATGCCCGGGCCGTCAATTTCCGCTGCGACAAGGGTAAGGGGCCCGAGTCCATCGGCATAGATCGAGCACTTGGTTTGACCTGTGAGCCGGAGGTCACTGATAACCGGCGCGGGTTGCGAACCACTTCTGTGGTCCTCTCCAAGCCCTGCTATATAGAGACCATAAAGGCCGCCCCGAACGCTGATATGCGCCGCTCCGCCGCCGGAACCGTTCATCCCCCGAAAGCCGGCAAATCCGCCCGTTGCGTCAATATGCACATCCTCCGTCACACAGCCCTGTGCGCCCTGATGGTCAAGGCCGATCGCCCCGGCATTGCCTCTTCCCAGTTCAATATCGACCGACACAATGGTCTGGTCGAAATTGACATTGGGCTTCCTGCGCTCGCCGTTTCGAACGCGCATGAAATCGATAACCGGCTTCGGCTGTTTGACATCACCAAACCCCGGAGCGTTGTCCGCCAGACGAATCGTTGCGCGGCCCCCGCTCGAAGCACCGCGGATAATTGGAGGATTGATGTTCTGTTTCGCCTGAAGTGTATCGGAGACGAGATATCTGCCAACGGGCAGATAAACGGCCATTCCCGTTTTCTCCGCATCATTCAGTGCGTTCTGCAGAGACACGGTGCAGTCTGCTTTTCCGCCGGGATCGGCTGAGTACGGCGGTGCGGTAATATCCAGCAATCCGCTTCTGGCGGCTGACGGGGCCTTTTTTGTTCCGCAGCAACCCGAAGTGCCCAGGACAATCGTCAGAATATACATCAAAGGAATCACTGCTTCATCGTCTGATAAGAAATCACTTTACGGCCCTCCGTGGCTTTGGCCCGGAGTTGGAAGCTGGAAGCATTGATTTCCACGGTTGGAGGGTGCCAGATTTGACTCTGAGAATCAATCGTCCGGTTTTCCGGGTTGCGGGGCGCACTCCGTCGCTGCCGGGGCCCTCAGAACCTGTGAAATAAGTAGGACAAGCCGTGTTGCTGAAGGATTTTTGGCCCGGCCAAGGCGCAAGCACGGCGGTAATACCCGCAGCGGTCTTACCCCG
>CAZGNH010000132.1:0-2316 GCA_964527025.1 uncultured Chthoniobacterales bacterium
AAGAAGAAGAAAAGAGGTTTAGAGTTCTTTGCGCAAGCACGGAGTTAACCAGCGCAAAGATGTTGGTTGCTGCATGGCGATGGCGCGGTTGAACCGGGCTTCGGTGTTTGTGTACGGGGGGACGATTTTGCCGGGGTGTTTGAACGGGCGGGATTTGGACATTGTGTCGGTGTTCGAGGCGGTGGGGGCGCTGGCGGCGGGCCGGATCTCGAAGAAGGAGGCGCAGGAGGTCGAGACGTGCGCGATCCCCGGCGCGGGGTCCTGTGGAGGAATGTATACCGCCAATACCATGGCATCGGCCATCGAAGCCATGGGACTGAGCCTGCCCAACAGCTCGGCCCAAGCCGCGGTCTCCCCCGCAAAAAGTGATGACTGCCGGCGCGCCGGCGCGGCCGTGATCGCCATGCTCAAACGCGGCATCCGCCCCTCGGATATCTTCTGCCGCGAGGCGTTCGAAAATGCCATCACGGTCACCATCGCCCTCGGCGGTTCCACCAACGCCGTGCTCCACCTGCTGGCCATCGCCCACGCGGCCGGAGTCAAACTCACCCTCGACGACTTCACCCGCATCGGGCGGCGCGTGCCCGTGCTGGCCGACCTCAAACCCAGCGGGCGTTACCTCATGAGCCAGTTGGTGGAAATCGGCGGCATTGTTCCGATGATGAAGGAGTTGCTCGGGGCGGGGTTGTTGCACGGGGGGTGTTTGACCGTCACCGGCAGGACGCTGGGGAAAAACCTCGGGGCGTTCAAGCGGTATCCGGCGGGGCAGCGGATTATAGCGCCGCTTGGGAAGCCGTTGAAGAAGGATTCGCACCTTGTGGTCTTGCGCGGGAATCTGGCGCCCGGCGGGGCGGTGGCAAAAATTTCCGGCAAGGAGGGCGAGCGCTTTGCGGGGCGGGCGCGGGTTTTTGACAGTGAGGAGAAGGCGCTGGGGGCGATTCTCGGGAGGAAGATATGCGGGGGTGATGTGATTGTGATCCGTTACGAGGGGCCGCGTGGCGGGCCCGGGATGCGCGAGATGCTTTCGCCGACAAGTGCTGTGATGGGGCTGGGCCTTGGCCAGGAGGTCGCGCTGATCACCGACGGGCGCTTTTCCGGGGGAACCCACGGGTTCGTGGTCGGGCATATCACTCCGGAGGCCTTTGATGGCGGACCGCTGGCCCTTGTCCGCAACGGCGATCCGATCACCATCGACGCGCGGGCACGGACGCTTGTGCTCGGGGTCCCGGCCCGCGAACTGGCTGTGCGGAAGGCGGCATGGAAGAAGCCGCGCCCGCGATACCGCAGGGGTGTGCTTGCCAAGTATGCCGCGCAGGTGGCCACGGCCTCCGAGGGGGCCGTGACCGACAAAAACCTTTGAAGACATGAAAGACCATCCCGCATCCCCCGCCCAGGACACGCACTTTACACTCGCCGCAGGCACACCGGACCCGGCGGTGCAACCGGCCCAGCTCTCCGTGAGTTTCGGCGAGCCCGTGCCGGAAGCCCTCTTGCGCGGGACATGGGCGGCGCTTGCCCTTGCCCGCGGAATCCTGCGATCGGGATACCGCAAGGGCCATGGCCGCCCGATGGTGCGCATCGAACACGAAAAGGCGGAGCCCTCGTGGCGGGATCTGGATTGGTCGGATGTGCCGCGCGAAGAACTGGCGGCGCGGTGGGCACAGGCGCGGGAAGAAGAGGCCGCGCGTCCGGTCGATCCCCTGCTTGCTCCGCCGATCCGGTTTCTGACCATCCGTTTGCCGGGGGGCTCGACGCACCTGCTGGCCACCCATCCGCGCTTTGTGTTTGACGAGGAGTCGTGGTTTTTTTTGTTGTGCGAGTGGCTTGAGGCGCTTGATGGGAAGCTGCCGCAGACCGCGGAGGCGCCGGAAGCCGCGCCGGTGCGGGGCGAAGCCGGATGGTGGGCGCAGCACCTTGCCGGAGCCACCCCTCGGAGCCTGCGGTTTTTCGGGGGCTCCGCACCGCCCAACGAACACCAGATTCTGTTCGACCGGGAAACCACCGCCGCGCTCGCCCAGGCCTGCGCCGGCCTTGACGCGCACCCGCGCGACGCCGTTCTGTCCGCATGGGCGCTCCTCATGGGCCGGCTGAGTCCCGGCGACCGCGCGCTTCTGCTTGCATCGGTCGAGACGCCCGGGGCTCTCTCCGACGACCTTGGCGCGCGGCTCAATCTTCTGCCGGTGCAGGTGGCTCTTCCGCAGGAGAGGACCCTTGCGGCGCTGGTGCGGGAGGTCGCAGCCATCGAACGGGCGCGCCAGCAGGCCGCCACCGTGGCGATCGATGCCCTTCCGCTGCCGGAGGGTCTCCACCCGCGGG
>CAZGNH010000133.1:0-2345 GCA_964527025.1 uncultured Chthoniobacterales bacterium
TGCCCGTGATCGCCGTCGCCGCGGCCCTCGCCGAGGGAACGACGGTCATCCGCGACGCGGCCGAACTGCGCGTGAAGGAATCCGACCGCATCGCCGCCGTGGCCTCAAACCTGCGTGCGATGGGGGTCGGCGTCGAGGAAACCCCCGACGGCATGGTCATCACGGGACGCGAGCACCTCGAGGCCGCCACCCTGCCCAGTTACGGCGACCACCGCATCGCCATGGCCTTCGCCATCGCCGGCCTCCACGCCAAGGGCACCACAACCATCACCGACACCGCCTGCGTCAACACCTCCTACCCGGGCTTTGAACGCACCCTGCGCATCTTCGAAAAGGGCGGACGAACCGTGCGGCGGACGGCCCGCTATATCCGCACCCCGGAAGCAAGGGCAAAAGCGCAAGCAAAGGCATGAAACCGGATCCCTGTGTGATCGCCATCGACGGCCCCGCGGCCTCGGGCAAAAGCACGGTTTCAAGGCGCCTGGCGGACCGGCTGGGTTTCGGCTGGATCAATTCGGGGGCCTTTTACCGGGCACTCACGTGGTGGATGTTGCGCGGCGGGTCTGCGCCGTTCGGCGGGGAGGCTGCGGCGGCGTTGCTCGCCCGCACGGACGTGCGGAGCGTGTTTCGCGATCGCGTGGCCGTGCTGCTCCTTGATGGTATCGACCCGACTCCCCACCTCAGGGAGGACGGGGTCAATGCCTTCGTCTCCCCGGTTTCCCAGCTTCCGGTCATCAGGAATCTTGTCTCGGGGGAAATCCGCGGCCTTGCCGCCGGGCGCTCGTGCGTCGTCGAGGGCCGCGATATCGGGACCTGCGTTTTCCCCGACACCCCGCACAAATTTTTTGTGGATGCGTCGCCCGAGGAGCGCCGGCGGCGGCGCGCGGCGGAGGGGCAGACGGACCGGATCGATGAGCGGGACCGCATGGATTCCCAGCGGGCGCTTGCGCCGCTGGTCGCGGCGGCGGATGCGGTCGTCATTGACAGCACGGGGCTGTCGGTGGACGAGGTCGTGGCCGCAATCGCCGCACGGATCGAAAAAGGGTCCGCCGCCGGAGCGCGATGAACATCGTTTACAACATCTTCTACAACCTTGCGAAGGTGCTTGCGCGCCTGTGTTTTTCCATGCGGGTGGTGCATCCCGAGCGGATGATTGAGAGCGGGCCGTTGATTCTTGCGGTCAACCACGCGAGTTACTTTGATCCGCCGCTTGCGGGGATTTGCTCGAGGCGGGCGGTGTATTATCTGGCGCGCAGGAGTCTGATGCGATGGCCGCTGCTGGGGCCTTTGTTTCCGGCCATGAACGTGATCCCTGTCGAGCGGGACGGCAACGACATGTCGGCCTTGCGGGAGGTGATCCGCAAGATCCGGCAGGGTCACGGGGTTGTGTTGTTTCCGGAGGGGACGCGCAGCCGGGACGGGAGTCTGGGCCGGGCGCGCGGCGGCATCGGCATGGTGATCGCAAGGACGGGAGCGACGGTTCTTCCCATGCGGATCTTCGGGAGTTTCGAAGCGTTTCCGCGGGATGCGCTCCTCCCGAGGCTGTTGCCGGTGACGGTGTCGATCGGGGAGCCCCTGCGCTTTTCGCCGGAGGAGCTTGCCGGCGGAAGGGAGTCGTATCAACGCTTGGGCGACCGCGTGATGGAAGCGATCGCTTCACTGCGGCCATGAGCGGGGTGCTCGAACGTCTGGCCACGGGTTTTGTGCCCGGGGATTTTTCTGTTGCGGAGGTCCTGCCCGCCTGTCCCGAGGGGCTTTGCGTGACCGATCCCGACACCGTTCTGGCCGCCCACCGCGCGGCCGTCGCAGCCGGTGCACTCTGCCTGCGCACAAACACCCTCCACGCAAAAACCGACCTCCTCCAACCCGCCGGTTTGGCCGACCGTTGCAACGCCATCAATTGGGCCGCCGTCCAAATTGCAAAGGCCGCCGCCAAAGGAACCGGCGCCCTCGTTGCCGGATGCGTCGGGCCCGTGCCCGAACCCTTTGCGGCGCGGTCCGACCCGCTGCTGCGCTCCCAGATTGGCGCGCTCCTTGACGGCGGGGTCGATCTTCTTGTTTTCGAGGACTTTCCCGACGCCGGATCCCTTGGGCAGGCGCTTGCCATCAAGCATGAGCTGCACCACCTGCCCGCTGTCTGTTGCCTTGCAAAGGGTGCCTGTTCGGACTCGATGGCGGAGGCCTTTGCTTTCCTTGCCGGAGAAGGCGCCGACGGCCTCGGTCTGCGCCTTGGAAGCGGGGATGCTCCTCCCCCGGAATTGCTTGGACAGTCCGATGCCGGGTGGTTTCCCGTGGTCATCCTGGATTGTGCCCCCGGGGATGATGCGGCCTTCGGGCGCGCGCGG
>CAZGNH010000134.1:0-8444 GCA_964527025.1 uncultured Chthoniobacterales bacterium
TTATTTATATAGAATATTGATATATAGCAATTTATATGTTATTTTATTGCTTATTATGTATTAAATACAGTCAATTTATGTTGCTTGTTAATTTCCATGATCTTTTACTTAAAATAACAGTTTAAGTTATTATAAATAACCTATTTGAAACTATTTATGTAATATTGAAATAGTAGAATGAACTATTGGAATCAAGACCCGCCAAACCGACCCATGTTCGGGATCATCTTCGCTCCAAAGCAGAATTCCGGAAGTGGAGAGCCGTGGTCTTTGCGCATCACGCATGCAACGGGAAGATCGCCCAAGGTAGATCGCAGCGGGACTTTTCGTGTGCAATGGGGAGCTATTTCACTGCGACGTCGCGATCCACCAAAAAAGCTCCTTCCTGTAAAGACTCAGGTGCCCGCCCTTTGCGTTTTGGAACTTGGGCGGTTCCAAAAAAATAAAAAATAAACTCTTGCATGGGAATCGCTCCCGGCATCAGAGTCCTCAGCATTAGATTTTCTAATATTAACTTCAGTTTCAGCAAAAAACAGACAACCTAATATGCCATGAATGCGCGCCTTTATTTGAATTTGATTCCTGAATCGCTGGTGGCCTCGGCTTTGGAGCCGGGGGAGTATGGGAGTTACATGGCTGTGGGGTTGCATGCGAAGACGCGTGGGCAGGCAATCTTTTTTGATGTGGACGCGGATGCTGCCGGGGCGGCGGGATTTGCGGTTGGGGAGGCGTTTGAGCGGTGTCGGAGGGAGAGTGCCGGGGCGCCGAAGCATTCGATCTATTTGTCGATATACCGGGTATTGGAGCAGTTGCCGGTTGCGGCATTGGGGCGGTTGTATTTGACGACCGACGACGGGCGGGTGCTTGGGTTGGATCGCGGGGAGTTCGAGCCCGAGCAGAGCCGTGAGTATCACCTTTATCAGGAGTTTATTCCGGTCAAGCCGCGTGTGGTGAGCCGTCTGAATCCGCCGGATTTCTGTCGTCATGTGACTACCCCCGGGGGGGCGATTTCTTTGCCGCGTCTGGTTTTTGCGGAGCTGGCCTTGCGCGGGTTGGCGTCTGATCCGGCGAGTGCGCGTGTTGAGGATCTTCCCTACCCGAATCTGGATCACCTGCGCGACTGCATCCTGCAGTTGGTTGGTCAGCCCCAGAAGCAGACGAAGCTGGTGATCCGTCACCTGCATCAGGAGCTTCTTTACCGGACCGTGCGCAACGGCTTTTTTGTCGGAGACCGGTCGGACTTCGCCTATTACCCGCTGCCTTCGCGGGAGATTCTCGAGCGTGACCACCGCGAGTGGTTGCGTTCAGCCGAAACCCTTCACATTGATTGATTCCCATGCCTGATCCGATCTTTTGGTTTGTGCCGGCTGCAAGTCTTGCGGGACTTGTCATGGCGTACGTGTTTTACATTCAGATGCGGGCCAGCAGTCCCGGCAGCGAGAAGATGCAGACCATTGCATCGCATGTGAGCAAGGGGGCAATGGCGTATTTGCGTCAGCAATACCGGGTCATGATCCTGGTGTTTTTGGCGGTGGCGGCGCTTTTTGCGGTGCTGGCGTGGGGGTTCGGGCTTCAGGACAAGTGGATGCCCTTCTTGTTATTGTGCGGCGGGTTCTTTTCGGCGCTGGCGGGGTTTTTTGGGATGAAGACGGCGACGGCGGCTTCTTCGCGCACGGCGCAGGCGGCCAGCCAATCGCTGGGCGAGGGGCTGAAAGTGGCATTCCGCAGCGGTGCGGTGATGGGGCTTGTGGTGGTCGGCCTCGGCCTGCTCAATGTGAGCCTGTGGTTTTTTATTCTCAACGCGATGCACCCCTCGAGTGCCGCGGACGGGCACAATTTGGTGTTGGTGACGACGACAGCCATCAGTTTCGGGATGGGAGCATCCCTGCAGGCGCTGTTTGCGCGGGTTGGCGGGGGCATCTATACGAAGGCGGCGGATGTGGGCGCGGATTTGGTGGGCAAGGTCGAGGCCGGCATTCCCGAGGATGACCCGCGGAATCCGGCGGTGATTGCGGACAATGTCGGTGACAACGTGGGGGACGTGGCGGGGATGGGGGCGGATCTTTTCGAGTCGTATTGCGGGTCGTTGCTGGCGGCGGCGGCGTTGGGTGCCGCGGCGTTTTTGGGTGACACGGGCATGCAGATGAAGGCGATTTTGGCTCCGATGCTGGTGGCGGCTGCGGGCATTGTCCTGTCGATTGTCGGGATCTTTGCCGTTGGCACGCGTGAGGGGGCCTCGCAGCGCGAGTTGCTCGCTTCGCTTTCCAAAGGGGTCAATGTGAGCTCGGTGCTCATTGTGGTGGCAACGCTTGGGATTTTCTTTCTGCTGGGCCTGCCGAATGTCTGGGGGTTGTGGCTGGCGGTTGTTGCGGGGCTTGGGACGGGATTGGTGATCGGGCATGCGACGGAGTACAGTACATCGAGTTCGAGCGCGCCGACCCGCGGCATTGCGGCGCAGGCCGAGGGCGGACCGGCGACCCTGCTCATCTCGGGACTTGCCGTCGGGATGATGTCCACGGCCGTCCCGGTGATCGCCGTGGTCGTGGGCTTGATGGTCTCCTTCCTGTGTGCGGCCGGTTTTGATCCGTCGAACCTCAGCATGGGGCTCTACGGAATCAGCATTGCGGCCGTGGGCATGCTTTCGACCCTTGGAATCACTCTGGCCAGCGATGCCTACGGGCCCATCGCCGACAATGCGGGCGGCAATGCCGAAATGTCCGGCCTTGGCCCCGAGGTCCGCAAGCGCACCGATGCCCTCGACAGCCTTGGGAACACGACCGCCGCCACCGGCAAGGGATTTGCCATCGGCTCGGCCGCCCTCACCGCCCTGGCCCTTCTGGCTTCCTACGTCGAGGTCCTCCGCGTCGAACTCGTCAAACTCGGAACGACGACCCTCGACCTCGGGCACGACACGGTCGAAACTGCCACCGCCTCTTTGGCCGACTTCATGATTTACTTCAATGTGACCCTGCTCAACCCGGTGGTTCTTGCCGGGTGTTTCCTTGGCGCAATGGTCGCGTTTCTCTTTTGCGGGTTCACCATCCAGGCGGTTGGCAGGGCGGCGGGCAAGATGGTGGCCGAGGTGCGCCGCCAGTTCCGCGAGATTCCCGGCATCCTTGAGGGCAAGGCCGAGCCCGATTACGCGCGGTGTGTCGAGATTTCGACGATGGGCGCGCAGCGCGAGATGGTGGTGCCCTCGTGCGTGGCGGTGGCCGCGCCGGTTCTGACGGGATTTGTCTTCGGGGTGGCGGGGGTCATCGGTCTGCTGATCGGCGGTCTTGCCACGGGGTTTGTGCTGGCCGTCTTCCTGGCGAATTCGGGTGGGGCGTGGGACAACGCGAAAAAATACATCGAGGAGGGCCACCATGGAGGCAAGGGATCGCAGGCGCACAAGGCATCGGTGATTGGAGACACCGTCGGGGATCCGTTCAAGGACACCTCGGGGCCGAGCCTGAACATCCTCATCAAGTTGATGAGCATCGTTGCGATCGTGGTGGCGGCGGTCACCCTGCGCATGAGCCTGATGTAGGGGGGGCGCCGCGTGTTGGGGTTGGGAATTTTCTTGAGCGTGGGAGCCACTGCGGCAAAACCTGCCTGATGCTTTTTTTGGCGATGGCGATTTCCGGTGCGGGCGGCTACCTGCTGGGATCGATTCCCTCGGGGTTTCTAGCGGGCCGGTTGCGGGGGGTTGATATGCGCAAGGAGGGCAGCGGCAATGTCGGGGCGACGAACACCCTGCGCGTGTTGGGGAAGGGGTGGGGGTATGCGGTTTTTGCCGCGGACTTGGTCAAGGGGCTTGTTGCGGCGTCGTTGGCGGTGAGAATCGGCGGGGGGCTGGTTCCCGATGCGTGGGGATATCCGGGGGTTGCCGGGGGGATTGCGGCGGTGCTCGGCCACAATTTCCCGGTCTGGCTGGGATTCCGGGGCGGCAAAGGCATTGCCACGTCGGGAGGCGTGATGCTGGGTTTGTTCCCCCCTCCCGTGTTTGTGTCGGGTTTGGTTGTCTGGGCGCTGGTTTTTTTCACCAGTCGCTATGTCTCGCTGGCATCGTTGGCGGCGGCGGTATCCTTTCCCATCTCGAGTTTTACTTTGGTCTGGATGGGACGGTGCGAGCCTGCTTTGGGGGTCATTGCCACGGTCATGGGCGCCCTTGCCTTTTGGAAACACCGCACCAACATCACCCGCCTCGCCAGCGGAACCGAAAAACGCTTTGAACGCGCAAAGAAAAATTCCCCCGGGGACGTGGAATGAGCAATAGTGCCCGGATGTTCAAAAAAATCAGCATCATCGGCGCGGGAAGCTGGGGCACGGCCCTTGCCGTCCTCCTCTCCCAACGCCGCGCCCGCCTGCTCCTCTGGTCCCACAACCCGGCGGTCGCCGACGAACTCGTCAACCTGCGGACAAATTCCGCCTACCTTCCCGGTGTGCGCCTGCCTCCGAATGTCTACGCCACCGCCTCGCTTGCCGAGGCAGCCGACGCGGATCTCGTCCTTTTTGTAACTCCATCGAAGGCTGTGCGCGAGGTGGCCGGACGTCTGGCCGGGGAGGGTTTGTCGGAAAGCGCCGTGGTGGTTTCCTGCACGAAGGGCATCGAGCACGACTCGGGCAAGTTGATGACCCAGATCCTTGAGGAGTGTCTTCCCGGTCGTGCGGTGGGGGTGTTGTCGGGTCCGAATCACGCGGTGGAGATTGCGCAGGGCATTCCCGCGGCCAGTGTGATCGGCACGGCTGAGACCGGACTGCTGGAACCGCTGCGGGAGGTCTTTTCACTTCCGGCCTTCCGCCCGTACAGCAGCGACGATGTGACGGGCATCCAGCTTGGCGGCGCCCTGAAAAATATTTTTGCCATCGCGGCGGGGGTCTCGGACGGTTTCAAGATGGGCGACAATGCGAAGGCCGGCCTTGTCACGAGGGCCCTTGCGGAAATGATGCGGCTGGGAGTTGCGCTGGGGGGGCGGCAGGAGACGTTTTTCGGACTCAGCGGCATCGGGGATTTGATGGTCACGTGTTTCAGCAAGCACAGCCGCAACCGGATGGTTGGCGAGCGGATCGGGCGCGGCGAGGCTCCAGCAGGCATCGAGAAATCGATGGCGATGGTGGCCGAAGGCGTTCCAACCGCGCGCGGAGCATGGCAGTGTGCTTTGCGCCTCGGCATCGAGGCGCCCATCACACGCGAAGTCCAGGCGGTCCTCCACGAAAACAAGCCCCCCCACGAAGCCATGTGGGAGCTTCTCGGCCGGCCCCCGAAATCCGAGACCGACCGCCCATCTTGATTCCGGGCGTCCCCGCGATGAACCTCGAGGAGCTGGTTGCCACATTCCTTGTGGGAATGCCGAATCCCCGCGCGCGCCACCTTGCCGGTGTTTCGGGCGGGTGTGACTCGATGGTCTTGCTCCATGCGCTGCATGCGGCCGGTTTCCGCAAGGTCGTGGTTTGCCACCTTGACCACGGCCTGCGCCCCCGGGAGGCGCGCGGCGATCTGGCATTGGTGGCCGCGGCGGCTGAGCGGCTCGGGTATCCGCTGGAGTTCGGCCAATGCGACACGCGCTCGCATGCGGCGGGCGGAAAGTTGTCGATTGAGGCCGCGGCCCGCGACCTGCGCCTGCGGTTTTTCGAGACCTGCGCGTGCGCACACCGGTGTCCCCGTGTGGTGCTTGCCCACCATGCCGGCGACCAGGTCGAAACAATCCTTATGAATTTGGTGCGGGGCACGGGACTTGCCGGACTGTCGGGGATGGCTCCGCGCGCGACCCTCGGGCGGCTCGATCTCCTCCGGCCCCTCCTCGCATGCGACCCGGCGGACATCCGCGACTGCGCCGCACGCGAACGCATCGCCTTCCGTGAAGACTCCTCGAACGCCTCACCCTCACACACCCGCAACCGCGTCCGCCACCTGGTCGCACCGGCCATGGCTTCCGCCTTCGGTCCTGCGTGGACCCGCGGCATCCTCCGGATGGCCGTCATCGTCCGCGAAGAAAATGCATGGCTCGAATCACTGGTTCAGGCACCCGGAGAAACCCTCGATGTGAAAGACCTCCGCGCCATGCCGGACGCCGCCCGCCGCCGCCTCGTTCACCGGTGGCTGCGCGCAGGCGCTTGCCCCTCCCCGACATACGCCGAAATCTCCCGCGTGCTGCGCCTGCTCGACCCCTCGTGCCGCCCGGCAAAAATCAATCTCCCCGGCGGGCAGCACGCCCGGCGGCGCGGAGGAAAAATTTTCCTCGACCCCCCGGCGGTCCGCGGGGCGGAGGGATGAGGCGTGTTGCGGGTTTTTGGAAGTGCAATTTTGGCGGAGGCGGGTGATTTTTGAGGGCTGATGAGCGGCGTGCCAATCGAGACGAGGACATGGGCGGAGGTGCGTTTGAAGGCGCTCGTCTCGAATGCCGGGGCTGTGCGTGCCGTGGTGGGTCCGAAGCCGGAGATTCTTGCCGTGGTGAAAGCCAATGCCTACGGGCACGGTGCGGCACGTGTGGCGGAGGCCCTTGCCGGGTGCGTGGATTATTTCGGTGTGGCCTGTGTCGAAGAGGGGGCGGCGATCGCGGACACCGGTTCCCGGATCATGCTGTTGAGTCCCTGTCTGCCTTCGGAACGAGCGGAGGCGGTGAGACGGGGGTTCATCGCCACCGTTTCCTCTGCGCGCGAAGCACGGGCATTTGCGGCGGAGGGCCCCGCCCTGCTGAATTTCAAAATCGACACGGGCATGGGGCGCATCGGGTGCTGGAAAGAGGATGCCGCAAAGGAGATCGCGGAGGCCGCCTCCATCCCGGGCGCCACCATCCACAGCATTTCAACCCACCTGCCCTCCTCGGACGAAGATCCCGCGTTTACCACAGGGCAGCTCGCCGGCTTTGACTCCCTCCGGGAAATTCTGCGCCCCCTCGCTCCCCGCGCCAAATTCCATGCCCTCAACAGCGCCGGCATCTTCTCGTTTCCCGCCCGCGCAGGCGATATCGTCCGCGCCGGCCTTGCTCTCTACGGCTGCGCCTGCCCGGTGGCATTCCAGCACCTCCTTGAACCGGCTCTTGCATGGAAAGCGCGCGTGCTGACAGTGCGTGACATGGGAGCCGGGCGCAGCATCAGCTACGGACGCACCTATGTGACTCCCTCCCGGATACGGGCGGCTTCGATTTCCGCCGGTTATGCGGACGGCTACCCGCGCCATGCCTCGGGACGCGGGGCGCATGTGCTGGTGGGCGGCGTGCGGTGTCCGGTGCTGGGGCGGGTGACCATGGACCAGATCGTGGTGGATGTGTCGGGGGTGACGGGGGTCATGGAAGGAGACGAGGTTGTATTGATCGGGAGGCAGGGCGGCGGGGCAATCACGGCGCACGAGCTGGCCGGCTGGTCGGGCACCGTTTCCTGGGACATCCTGACCGGCCTTTCCTCGCGGGTCCGCCGGATTTACCTGTAGAAAGGTGCTTTCAGGATTCCGCCGGACGGCCCGCAAGCGCCGACGGCACGACAACAACCGGGCACTTCGCCCTCTTGAGCACGCCGGTCACGACACTGCCGGAAAAAAGGTGATACAACGCACCGTGTCCGTGGGATGCCATCACGATGTAGTCCACGTTCTCCGCGCCCGCCACGGCAAGGATTTCATCGACCGCCAGCCCGACAAGCGTCCTCACCTCCACACCAGCCGCCCGGCCTTTGAGATCCGCGGCGATTTTCTCGAGCCTCTTGGTGATTTCCGCGGGATCGGGCTGCTGTGTGACGGGGGCCGTCGCAAGGACATCCATCGACGCACCGACCGGCACGTAACTTGACACCGGCTCGACCACGTGGAGAAGGATGAGTTTTGCTTCCAGCAATGCCGCCAGTGCGCCGGCCTGCCCGACCAAGGGACCGGTTGCATCACTCAAATCCATGGGCACAAGAAGAGTCTTCATGCGCTCCATCCTAGCAGCCTGCGGACTCCGGGGCGAAAACATTTTGATGACCGGCCTTCAAGCAAGGAAGGGCGGAATTCCCCCAAAGGTCTTTCTTTGGAGCACGTGTCCCGGGATCCCTGCAGCCCGCAGGGCATGGCGCGTGCACCCGCAGGCCCCACAAACGCGAAGCCATCCCCGCGGCTCGTTATCTGCAGTCTTTTTACTTGCCATGCGGGAGGATGAGCGGAGAGATATGCGTTTCCACCGTCATGCTTGTCGCCATTCCATCCGAGGACCACGCCACCGAACCGCGGGTTGCGGCGACCCCGGCCACCGTGCGCAAACTTGTGAAGATGGGGGCGGAGGTGGTGGTTGAGGCGGGCCTTGGACGGAGGGCGGGCTTTGATGATGCTTCCTACGGGCGCGAGGGGGCGGAACTTGAGGCCACCCGCGGCGGGGTGTTGGCGCGGGGGGATGTGATTTTGCGCGTGCGGTGCCCGTCGCCCGGGGACGTGGCGCTGCTGAAGAGCGGGGCGGTGCATGTGAGTTTTTTGGATCCCTTCCGGGAGGGGG
>CAZGNH010000135.1:0-9965 GCA_964527025.1 uncultured Chthoniobacterales bacterium
GCGGAATTCCTCCGGGAAGGGGATTTCCTCGAAGGGTTCGGGGGCGCCCCGGTCGAAGAGGACGAGCGTGCAGGCGGTGGCATGGATCGAGAAGACCGAGAAGTTGACTCCGCCGGGCACCGTGCTGGTTCCGAACGGGAGGGGGCTGCCGTAGCGCAGTTTGTGCTCTCCGTGTGTGTGGGTGTGTTTGATGTGCTTCTCCATCGGGGGCCAGCATGAACCGTGCGGCGGTCCGAAAAAACAAAAATCCTCCGGTTGACGCGGGGTGGCGGTTTGGGGGAATCCGGCCTCCGTTGATGTCGAGGTTGGATTTCCGCATACCGTCTTGCCGCGGGGCGGCGCTCAGGGGGATAGTAGGCGGAGAAATGACGAACGCGCACGGAATGTGTTTGGGGCCCGCCGGGTGATGCAGACGCTGCTTTATATCGCCAGCCTTCCGCATTCGGGGTCGACCCTGCTGGATTTGCTCCTTGGCACACACCCGGCCATGGTTGGTATCGGCGGGGTGGACCGCGCCGTCTCGATGCTCGTGGACAAGCCGCATGAGACGGCACGGCGCATGTGTTCGTGCGGGGCACGGATCCCGGCATGCCCGTATTGGGGTCGTGTCTTTGCGCGCATCGAAGCGGGCGATTCCCCGCACGACCTGGCCGGGCGCTACCGGCTGGCCCTCGGGGTTTTCACGGAAACCTTCGGCGGCGGGATCGTGCCCGTGGATTCCTCCAAAGTGCGCGAACCCCTGCTTCTCCTCCGCGAGGCAGGCGTGCCCGACGTGCGGGTCATTCACCTCGCCAAGGACTTCCGCGCCGCATCGGTCTCCTACGTCGAAAACAAACGCCGCAAAGGCACCCTGCGTCACCCCGCATGGATCTCCTCAACCGTCGGCGCATGGAAGTGGTACCGGGAAAACCGCAAAATCGAGGAGGCCGCCGCGTCCGCCGACTGGCCGCGCCTCGGCCTCGGTTACGAGAACCTCTGCATGCGCCCGTCCGAATCCCTCGCCGCCATCGCCCGCTTCGCCGGTCTCCCGGAAACCCGGAATCTCATCCCCGAACTCCGCAACTCCGCCAGCCACCTCTTCATCGGCAACCGCATGCGCAAAGACGCCACCCCCCTCGCCTGCGACACCCGCTGGATGACACGCCGCCACTGGATGCCCGCCGCCCTCCTCATGCCATGGCTCCACCACGCAAACGCCCGCTGGGCCCGCCAAGCGACAACGCGAAAGCCACCACCAGCCCCGGACCCGCTGCCCGGGTAAAATTCCGGGGCCACTTTCCCCTTGTTTCCGCGCCAAGAAACGACACAATCCTTGACCACACAAAACCTCCACACCCCAAGTCCTCCATGAGTGATTTCCAACCCGACTTCCAGCACATCCTGGATGCAGCACGCAACCGGCCCGCGGCACGCCTCCCACTTTACGAACACGGCTTTGACCCCGGGGTGGTCGGGAAAATCCTCGGGCAGCCGGTGCAGTCGCTGCTTGAGAGCGGAGACTACGCCGACAAAGTCGAGGGCATGCGCCGCATGTGCGCCTGCGGCCTGCGGCTTGGTTACGATTGCATTCCCTTTGAGCGCTGGGTTGTGCGTCTGGTCCAGGACGGCGCTGGGCTGAAAGGGCAGGCCCCGGCCATCATTGCAAACATCGAGGATATCGGGCGTTACCCATGGGACACGAAGGTGCAGGAATTCATCGACCTCTATGACGCGGATTTCCGCGCCCTGCGTGAGGCCCTGCCCGAAGGGATGAAGGCAGTCGGAGGGATCGGCTGCGGCTTGTTCGAGACCGTGCAGGATTTCGTGCCGTATCAGGACCTTGCGTATCTGCGCGTGGACGAACCCGGGGTCTACGAACTCCTCTGGCAAAAGGTCGGCGATTTGATGCACGGCCTCTGGACGTGGTTTCTCGAAAACCATGCCGATTCCTTTGCCGTCTGCCGGTTCGGAGACGACCTCGGCTTCCGCTCCTCGACCCTGCTTCTGCCCGACGACATCCGCCGCCACGTCATCCCCCAATACAAACGGGTCATCGACCTCGTCCATGCCGCCGGCAAGCCGTTTCTCCTCCACTCGTGCGGGCGCATTTACGAGGTGATGGAAGACCTTATCGCCGCGGGCATCGACGCCAAGCACTCGAACGAGGACGCCATCGACCGCTTCGACGTCTGGGTCGAACAATACGGCGGCCGGATCGGCAACTTCGGCGGAGTCGAAATGAACATCATGACCCTCAACACACCGGAGGAGGTGAAATCCTACGTCCATGCCCTGCTCAAACGCGTGGGCGGAAAGGACGGCGGCCTCGCCATCGGCACCGGCAACCAAATCTCCCCATACACCGAACCCGCCAACTGGATTGCCATGACCGAAGCCGTCCGCGAGTGGCGCGGGGAATAGCGCGAGAGCCGGCGCGGTTCATGTTTCAGTGCGCCGCAGTGGAAGACGGGCGCGTGGCGGAGCAATGCATGCGGTTTTTTTGCGTTCAGCCGCCGGGCCGGATGTATTGGGGCCAGGGGGTGAGCGTGAGGCGCAGGACTCCATCAGCGGGCTGCCTGATGGTCTGTCGGCCCTGCCAGTCCATCACCGTGACCGGGCCGGAACCTTCGAGGTCCACTTCGACAGCCCGCTTGTCGTTGCGCGCGGGGTTCCTCACGAATTGCAGGCCGGCTTTCAGGTGTTCCTGAAAGCCGAGTTCGGTGACCCAACCGACGGTGACAGGATCTGCCTCCGGTCCGAATGTATAGAGGTGGACGGAATCGTCCGGGTGTGCGATCCGGCGCAGGAGCGGGCGCGCGCCGATGGCGCGGGCGGCGACCGCCACCGCCGAAAATGCCGGGCGCGGGGAGAGGTTGGCATGCACCAGCCCGAACTGCTTCACAGCGGGGTCGGGGTGCGAGACAAATTCGTAAAGGAAGATGCGCTCGAAGAGGTCGGGGTGCGCGGCGGTGAAGAGCATCGCCCGGACGGTGAACTTGGCCATGTCGGCGGGGGTCACTTCCCACTCCTCGACAGTTCCCCGTTGCTCGATCCTTTCACCATCGGCCACCGGCCAGCCCATCTCGGTGTTCCAGATACGCGGCGTTTCAGCCAGCCCCTTTTCCTTTTGGATGAGTTCCGCAAAGGAACTGGTGAGGGAGCGGGTCAATGGCAGAGCGGCCAGCGGGGCGGGCCCCCCCTTGGCGGGGTAGCCGAGTTCCGGCGGCGAAGGCGACATGTAGGGGTGGATGCTGAAGGTGTCCATGAACGTGACCGCCTCCTGCGGGATGATGCCGCCGTGGATGTAATGCCCGCTCCAGCCGCCGGGCGACGCGCCGCCGATCCCGACGACGACGGCCTCCGGGTTGCCGCGTTTGACCCCCCGATAGCCCGCCTTGAGGATCGGAGGATAAAGCTCGGGAGTGAGATTTCCGAAGGCATTGGGTTCGTTCCAGATTTCGAAATGGTCGACGACCCCGGCCAGCGACCGGGCCGCAAATTCCGACATGCGCTCGAAGGGCGCGTGCGCCTCGGGCGCGGCGTGGTCGTACCACTTGAGCCCGAAGCCGAGGATCAGGAGGGTGCGGATGCCATCGGCGCGCAGGGCCATCACGTTTGCGGTGACCCGCTCCGGCAGCGCGTAAAGACCGGGCCCTTCGGGCTCGACGGCTTCCCAGTAGAGGTTGTCACGCACCCAACGCAGCCCGCTCAGACGGAGCAGCTCGCGGACCGTCCATCGGTTGTAAAAAGGGGTTCCGAAATGGACCGACGTGCCGAAGGGATTGCGCAGAGCGGCGGCGTCGCTGCGGTCCACAGGCAGGTCGGGCAAAACCGCAATCGAGGTCTCCGCCTCTCCAAGGATTTCGTCTCCCCGCTTGAGTCGCGCTTTCACCGCATACCAGCCATTGGGCGGAGCAACCTTGATGCCAATGGTTCCACCCACAGCCGCCGGGCTCCGGAAGCTCTCCTCCCCCCCGTCCAAATCGGTCAGAACCAGCCCGACCGACACCTCCCCTGCAAACTCCCCGGAAAGGGCACCAACCACAACAGGTATCTCAATGGAATCCCCCTCCATCCAAACCCGCAGGTCGTTGGGAAATTCAAACCGCAGCGGAGCGGAAACTTCCGCTCCCGCCCCGCCGACACCCAGCACCGCAAAGGCACAGCAGAAAGCGGTCCGCTGAAACATTCTGTGAAAAGGATCAAGCATGGGAATTATTCAGCCGGCGAATAAAAGTGGTAAGGTTCAATTGGTGGTTGTTGGCACCCGCATTAGAAGTCATAGTTTGTAACTGATCAATGCTTCCATTTGGATCGTTTCATCGTGTCAGCATAAAGAACCCTCAAAATGAGGACGTCATGTTGGCAATTCGCATGTGAGTCGTCAATCCGCCAGTTGATGCATTTCTTTGAGAAGGGGTTGCCATGCGGCTGAGGTTGGATCTGGGTTTTGGTCTGTGTTTGTTACGAAATCGTAACATTTGGCGGCTTTCCGGCGGAGGAAGGGGCGGGAGAGTCTTTGCGGGTGGCGGTTTGCGCCCGGGTCGTGGCCCCGGTTGTGAGCTCCTCGAGGCTCTTCGCGTTGGGTTCGTTCTCCGGGCTTGGCGGTGAAGGGGGCAAGCCTGCTCTTCCCAGAGAGGGCTTGTGGATATACAAGTGCCTGCCAACACGCCCATGTCCTTCAACGATTCCACAGCCGAGCGATTCCGCCCTTCGCGGCGTGTGTTGTTTGTCGATGCGTTGATGACGCGGTTGATCAAGGCGGGCGGGGTGCTTGTGATCACGGCGGTGCTGGGGATTTTCGTATTCATCGGATTTCAGATTTATCCGTTGTTTGTGGGGGCGTCGGTTGCGGAGATGGGTTCGCGGTTGGTGGCGGACCGGGACTACAAGGTTTTGGGTTTGGACGAGTGGACGGAGCTGCCGTTTTTGGTGGATGGGCGCGGGCGGCTGTTTTTTGTGGAGGCCGAAGGGGATGCGCCGCCCGAGGAGGCACGGATTCCCTTTGAGGGCGGGCGCGAGGTGACGGCGGTGTCTTATGTGGCGCGGAGCCAGACGCTGGTTTTTGGCACGTCTGACGGGCACTTTGCGGTGGCGCAGATCACCTACCGGCGGGATCCGGAGGGTGATTTCAAAGTGGTGCCCTCACTGTCGGTTTCGCCGTGGTACCGGATCGGTCCGGCGAACGGCTTGATCACGGCCATTGGCTACGGCGATGCGGGGCGGCGCAAGCTGGCGGCGGCGCTCATCGAGGTTGGCACGAGGCAGGAGGTGCATGCAGCGTCCCTCACCCAGAAGAGAAGCCTCATGGGGGCAGGCCGGGTCGAAGTGGGCGACACCTTCGACCTGACCGCCGAAGTGGAAGGAAATCCGAACCGGATTCTTGTCAACACGGCGGCAGACGGCGTCCTCGTCTCTTCGGTGCAGGGGGAAGTCGAGTACTTTTACATCGAGGGCGGGGCCCTTTCCCTGCGGCAGCGGTTCCGGCCCTTCAGCGGGGAAACCGACGAGCGCATTACCTCGATGGATTTTCTCTTCGGCGACGTCTCGGTCGTTTTCACCAATCCGCCGGGCGCGAACAAGGTCTTCAGCCTCTTCATCCCGCCCGGTGGCAGGGAACGCCTCTTCGGGCAGACCAAGGAATTTCCCGCCCTCGAAGCCGGCGCCTCGTTCTTCGCTCCAAGCCTCCGCAACAAGGGATTCCTGATCGGCACCGGCAACCAGGCCTCCCTGCGTTTCTCGACAACCGAGTCGGTCCGGTGGCAGGAATCCCTGCCCTTCCGGGTCCGCCTCGCCGCCATCTCGGGCAAAAACGACCGCATGGTCTTCCTCGACGACCGCGGGTTTCTGCATGTCTATCAACTCGATGACCCGCATCCCGAGACAAGCCTGAAGGCGCTGTTTGGCAAGGTGTGGTATGAGGGGGCTTCCGAGCCGCGGTTCGAGTGGCAGTCGACGGGCGGTTCGGACTCCTTCGAGCCGAAGCTTTCCCTTGTGCCCCTGATGGTCGGGACGTTCAAGGGCACGCTTTACGCGATGGTGTTTGCGCTGCCCATCGCGCTGCTTTCGGCAATGTACACCTCGCAGTTCCTCGATCCCACGATCCGTCGCGCGGTCAAGCCGACCATGGAAATCATGGCCTCGCTGCCCTCGGTGGTGCTGGGTTTTCTGGCGGCCCTGTGGCTGGCGCCTTTGATCGAGGACCGCGTGCCGTCGGTGTTGTGTCTTGTGGTGGCGTTGCCGCTGGCCTCGGCGGTCATCGGGTGGGCGATTTCGATGGCTCCGATGGGATGGCGCCGCCACCTGCGCCCGGGTTACGAATTTCTGATTTTCTTTCCCTTGTTTCTGCTGGTGTGCTGGGGGGCGTGGAGCCTCGGACCGGTGGTCGAACAGCTTCTCTTTGTGGTGACCGACCCGACCACCGGAGAGCGCATTGCCGACTTCCGCCGGTGGTGGCCGGAAGCCACCGGCACCCCGTTCGAACAACGCAACTCGCTGGTCGTCGGATTCATGATGGGATTCGCCGTCATCCCCATCATTTTCACCATCGCCGAGGACGCACTCTCGAATGTGCCGGCGTCCCTGCGCGCAGGGTCCCTCGCGCTCGGGGCAAGCCGGTGGCAGACCGCGCGCCACATCGTCCTGCCAACCGCCGCGGCGGGCATCTTCTCGGCGGTCATGATCGGTCTCGGGCGCGCGGTCGGCGAAACGATGATCGTCGTGATGGCCACCGGCAACACACCGGTCATGGACCTGAGTATTTTTTCCGGCATGCGGACCCTCTCGGCCAACATCGCCGTCGAACTGCCCGAAGCCCCCCACCACGGCACCCTCTACCGTACCCTCTTCCTTGGCGCGATGCTCCTTTTCCTGATGACCTTCGCCGTGAACACCATCGCCGAAATCCTGCGCCAGCACCTGCGCGAAAAATTCAAAACCGTCTGAGCCATGCCTGCCTCCCACGATGCCCGCACGATGAAGACCTTCGCCCGCACGCGCGGGGAAGTGCAGGTGTGGGTTTGCTCGATGGGGCTCACGGTGGGTCTGGTCATGGTCGGAGCCCTGCTTCTCCTGATCCTGGTCAACGGCCTTGCAAAATTCTGGCCCGATCCGGTGGCTGTCTTCGAACTCCGGGTTCCGGACGAGCCGGGGAAAACAACACACATGGCCGGGGTGGTCGTCAAAACCCAGGAGCGGCGGGTTCCCGCGACAGATGGAACACGCGAGATGGAATACCAGCTCTTCATCGCCAACCGCGACACCTACGGCGCAAGTTTCAAGTATTTCCCGGCCGCGGATGTCCTCTCGATCTCCCACCCCGCCGGCCTGCTCATGGTCGAGCGTATGGAATACGGCAACGCCCTCGGAACCCCCGAAAGCATCACCCGCGCCGATGGCTCGGTCGTTCCGGCCTCATCCCCTGAATTCCAGCCCCTGCTCGAATCCCTCACCGCCCTGGCCGCCCAGCGGCGCAAGGAAATCGAACGCATCGAAAAGGGCGCCATCGGGCGCATCAACGCGTCCATGACCCGGCTGCGGAACCGTCAGCGCGCCATGGAAGGCCCGGGTCGGGGTGGGGCGGTGGAGGCGGAACGGATTGCGCGCGAGATGGCGGCCCTGCAGGCGGATTACGAAGACCTTGCGGCGCGGGCGCGCGAGCTGCGGCAGCTCCAGGAGACCGACATGCTGGCATTGCGTCTTGCCTCCGGCCAGCAAAGGGACATCACATTCGGAAACATCGTCCACACATACCACCCGAACCAGCTCGGCCTGTGGGGCAAGATTGCGCTCTTTGCATACAACTTCTGGGATTTTTTGAGCAGCAACCCGCGCGAAGCCAACACGGAGGGCGGTATTTTTCCGGCGCTGTTCGGGACGTTCGTAATGACCCTGCTCATGAGCGTGGCGGTGATGCCCTTCGGGGTGGTGGCGGCCATCTATTTGCGCGAGTACGCCGTGCAGGGTTTTTTTGTCCGGTCCGTGCGCATCGCGGTCAACAACCTCGCGGGCGTGCCCTCGATCGTCTTCGGGGTCTTCGGTCTCGGGTTCTTTGTCTATTTCCTCGGGGGCACGATCGATTCACTCTTTTTCAAAGAATCCCTCCCGACGCCGACCTTCGGCACGGGCGGTATTTTCTGGGCGGCTCTCACGCTGGCCCTCATGACCGTGCCGGTGGTGATCGTCGCGACCGAGGAGGCCCTCGCCGCGGTCCCGCGCGGGGTGCGGGAGGGCTCGCTGGCCTGCGGTGCCTCGAAGCGGCAGACCATCCAGCGCATTGTGCTGCCCGCCGCCGCCCCGGGCATCCTGACCGGGCTGATCCTTGCGATGGCGCGCGGGGCGGGCGAGGTTGCGCCCCTGATGCTGGTGGGGGTCGTCAAGCTGGCACCAAGCCTTCCCCTCGACGGAGAATTCCCCTTCATCCACCTCGAACGCAAGTTCATGCACCTCGGATTCCATATCTACGACCTCGGCTTCCAGTCGCCGGACTCGGAGGCCGCAAAACCCATGGTCTTCGCCACCACCCTCCTCCTCATCCTGCTCGTCGTCGTCCTCAACCTCACCGCCATCATCATCCGCGAACGCCTCCGGAAAAAATACGCCAGCGCCTCGTTTTGACTCCCATGGAAAACCAAGACCCACCCGCTCCCGCCCCGCACACACAACGCGTCCCGATCCGCATCGAGGACTTCTCGTTCTGGTACGGCCCGGCCCCCGCCCTCGCCCATATCTCGATGCACATCCCCGCGCGCCAGGTCACCGCCTTCATCGGCCCCTCCGGATGCGGCAAATCCACCCTCCTGCGCGCCATCAACCGCATGAACGACCTCATCGACGGCATCCGCCACGCAGGCGACATCCTCGTCGACGACTCCAGCATCTACGACCCGGCCATCGAAGTCATCTCCCTGCGCAAACGCATCGGCATGGTCTTCCAAAAATCCAACCCGTTCCCGAAGTCCATCTACGAAAACATCGTCTACCCCCTCCGGGTCGCAGGACAAAACAAACGCTCCCTGCTCGACGAAACCGTCGAGCGGAGCCTGCGCGGCGCGGCCCTCTGGGACGAGGCCAAAGACCGTCTCCACGAGAGTGCCCTCGGCCTCTCGGGCGGCCAAATGCAGCGCCTCTGCATCGCCCGCGCCATCGCCAACCGCCCGGAAATCCTCCTCATGGACGAACCCTGCTCCGCCCTCGACCCGCTGGCCACCATCAAGGTCGAAGAACTCATCCACCAACTCAAAAGCGAATTCACCATCGTCATCGTCACCCACAACATGCAACAGGCCACCCGCTGCTCGGACCGCACCGCCTTCTTTTACCTCGGACGCCTCATCGAATACGGCGACACCGGAAAAATGTTCTCCAACCCGGACCAAAAACAAACCGAGGATTACATCACGGGCCGGTTCGGGTGACCCGCGCCCTGCCTTCTGCCGATTACGGGCGGTGGACCGTGACGCGTCCGGTGATCGGGTTGACCCTTATTGCATAGAAGTTGTCCGGTGGTGTGTTGGAATCGTTGACGGAGTGGACGGTCAGGAAGTTGTTGTTGGTGGTAACCGAGGCGTCGAGGGAACCGCCGGCCCGCACGCGGAACCCGCGGTAATTTCTCACGCCCATGGCGCCGAAGTTTGTTGTGCCGAGGTTGTCACTGCCCACAAGCGGCGAGAGCGCCATGTTTGAAGAAACCGCGATCCTGTCGGGCAGCCTCTCGATGCGACCCACGGGCACCGAGCCCGAATCGGTTTGCAACCAAAGCTGGGCCGCACGGAGTCCGGGGTCATCACCGGGCACGTCGATGATGCGCACTTCGACATCGCGGTTTTTCGAGGAGGCCTCCTGGCGGGCGAGGATGATGAGGTCGGCGAGGATTTGCCCCCCCCGCGAGACATTGCCCGCGCCGCGGATCGAGCTGAGGGCCGGGACGGCGAGGGTTGCCAGCAAGGCGAAGATGGCGACGACGACCAGCAGCTCGATGAGGCTGA
>CAZGNH010000136.1:0-6293 GCA_964527025.1 uncultured Chthoniobacterales bacterium
CGCCCTCCAAACCACCGGCGACCCGCAGGCCACATACGAGCGGAGGCCCCCGTCCACAGACAACCGCCCGCCGGTCATGAGGGCCACCCCCACCTGAACCGGTTCGTCGGATGCGCCGGGCCGGGCTCCGGCGCCCTCAAAATCGATTGCGGCAAACCGCGTGTCCAAAATCCGCTGCACGTCACCCCCCCTGATACCCGGTGCGACCGCGGAAGAAAAGGCGTCATCGCCGGGATTTGTCCTCGCACACCGGTGCTCCCTGCGCGATAATTACACGCATGCTGGCCTACCGGAAAACAGCGGTCGCCTCGAACTTCTCGCCAACCCACCGTGCGGTGCTTGCCGAGGCGGCCAACTTTGCCCTTGCCGCGGGCGCGCATCTCCACGTGCTGCATGCCGCCGAACGCACCGAAGAGAAAGAGTCCCGGTTCCGCAACTCCTTCGAGAGCCTTGATATCCGTCCGGACATTGTCTGGCTCGAGGGGGACCATCCAGCCGACACCCTCATCAAGGCGGCGCGGGAGGGAGGATACGACTTGCTGGTGGCCGGGGCGCTCGAGCGCGACCCGGACAACGAGGAAAAGGCGTTCACCGGCAGTGTCGCGCGCCGTCTCCTGATCGAAGCGCCCTGCGATGTGCTCCTTTTGCCACGGCCCTCCGAGTCCCCCGCGCCGTTCCGCAGCGCATTTTTTGCGGTGGAAACGGGTTGCGACGTGATCGGCTTCATCAAGAAGGTCGTTGGGGGCCTCGGCCTTGTTTCGGTGACGGTTGCCACGGCCGACACACCGTTTGCGGCGGCCATGGCCACCTCCCGCGGGGAGCAGCCCGTTGACCCGCTCCGTTGGGCGGAAGAGGTGGCCGATGCCATCGCCACGCCGGGACTGGATGCGGATGCACGGGTGATCGATTCCAACACGGGTTTCGGTGTCTGCGACGCCGCGCAAAACAGCGGCGCCGACATCATGATTGTCCGGGGGCGCCGCACCGCCTCGGGCATTGCCCTGCCCCAACACCTCGACTGGCTGCGCCAGGTCATTCCCATGCGCCTGCTTCTGTGCGGCGTCGCCTGAAACTTAACCATGCTGCTGGTCATCGACAACTACGATTCGTTCACCTACAATCTGGTCCAGTATTTCGGCGAGTTGGGGGTGGATCCCGTGGTGCGACGCAACGACGAAATCTCCGTCTCCGAGATCGAGGCGATGGCACCGTCGAAGATTTGCATTTCTCCGGGTCCCTGCACCCCGGACCAAGCGGGGATCAGTTGCGAGGTTGTGCGGCGTTTCGGGCCGCGGGTGCCGCTGCTGGGCGTCTGCCTCGGCCACCAGAGCATCGGGCAGGTTTTCGGCGGGGAGGTTGTGCGCGCCGACCGGCTCATGCACGGCAAGACCTCCCCGATCCTCCATGGCGGAAAGGGCGTCTTCGCCGGCTTGCCGAATCCCTTCACCGCCACGCGCTACCACTCCCTGATCGTGCGCCGCGAAAACCTGCCCGACTGCCTGGAAATCACCGCCGAAACGGCCGAGGGGGAAATCATGGGCCTCTCCCACCGGACCCACCCGGTCCACGGCGTCCAATTCCACCCGGAGTCGATCCTCACCGCCGAGGGCAAAACACTCCTGCGCAATTTCCTCGCCCTGTGAATGTCATTGAGTTTCTGCGCGCCAGACTTCGCGGGGAGCCGCCGGTCCATCCCATCGAGCGCATGATGGCCAAACGCTGGGTGAAAGAGCGCCTCAAGGTGATGGATCCCTCGCTGCGGACCGACCCGCGCGCTCTCGAAGCCGCCTACCGCCGCCTTTCCATCGAGGCTCTGCCCGGTGCCGGCGAGGGGGGGGAGACGCTATTCGAAGTCATCGTCCCCCAAAGCCCCGGCCATCATTATTGACCTTCCCCCCGGTGATCCCTACCGTTTCCTCCCACTGTGCATTTTGTTGACTGGATCATAACCATCGTCCCCGTTGCGGTGGTTCTTTTTCTTGCGGTTTACAGCACAAAATACGTGCGCGGTGTGGTGGACTTCCTTGCCGCCGGACGTGTGGCCGGGCGGTATGTAATCTCGGCCGGCGACCTGACCGCAGGGTTGAGTGTCATCACACTGGTGGCCCTCGTCGAGTCAAAATACCAGGTCGGTTACGCACTCAGCTTCTGGGAATACCTCACCATCCCCGTGGGCGTCATCATGTCCCTGACCGGTTACTGCATCTATCGTTTCCGCGAAACCCGCTCCCTCTCGATCGGGCAGTTCCTTGAGATGCGCTACAACCGTCCGTTCCGCATCGTGGCGGCGACCATCCGCACCCTTTCGGAGATGATCACCAATGCCATCGGCCCCGCGGTCGCGGCGAATTTTTTCATCTACTTCCTTGGCTTGCCGCACAAGGTGACCGTTCTCGGAATCAACCTGCCGACCTTCGGGCTCATCGTGGCCGGGTCCCTGTGTCTGTGCATGGTTGTGATCTGGCCGGGCGGACGCATCTCGCTTCTGATCACCGATGCCTTCCAGGGTCTGATGTGCTACCCGATCTTTGTCATCATCGCCGGGTTCATCTTTCTGAACTTCGGATGGTACGACACAATCGGGCCGGTCATGATGGACCGTGCGCAGGGGGAAAGTTTTATCAATCCCTTCGACATCGAGAAGCTGCGCGATTTCAATATTTTCGCGCTCTTTGTGACCATCATGGGAAGCGTGCTCAACCGGGCGAGCTGGATCGGCAACGACACCACCAGTGCCGGACGCACCCCCCATGAACAAAAAATGGCCGGGATCCTCGGGACCTGGCGCAACCTTTACGCGGTCCTGATGATGCTGCTGGTGGCCGTCATGGTCATCGCTTTGATGACGCACGAGAAGTTTGCCTCCCAGACCCGTGAAATCCGGCATGAGCTCACCCAAAAGGTTGCCAATGAAGCCGTGAGCGATCCGGCGGTGCGGGAACACCTCAATGCCGAACTGGCCAAGATTCCCGCCAACGGCCACCGGATCGGTGTGGATCCGGCGCTTTCCCGCGAGAACAACATCGACACGCCTTACATCGAAACCGCGCGGGAAGCCCTCGCCGGCACCCCGCAGGGGAATCTCGAATTCCAGAAATTCCGCACCCTCTACCAACAGATGATGTTGCCGGTGGCATTGCGAAACATTCTGCCGGTCGGGATCATGGGGCTTTTTTGCCTGCTTATGATCATGTTGCTGATCTCGACCGACGACTCGCGGGTCTTCAATGCCTCGTCGACGATCGTCCAGGACATCATTCTTCCGTTCATCAAGAAGCCGCTCACACCCAAGCAGCATGTCCTGCTCCTTCGTCTGGTTTCGGCCGGGGTCTGTGTCTTTTTCTTCGTGGTGTCGATTTTCTTCGTACAGATCGATTACATCCTCATGTTCACGGTGATCATGACCGGTTTGTGGCTTGGGGGGGCCGGTCCGATCATGATTTTCGGGCTGTACAGTCGTTTTGGCAATACGGTGGGGGCTTTTGGGTCCCTGATTTTCGGCTCCGGACTTGCCGCAACCGGCCTGTATCTCCAGCGCAACTGGGCGCAAACCGTCTATCCCTGGCTTGAAGCCAATGACTGGCACGGCCCGGTCGGGGGGGTCCTCGAGGCCTTTTCCCGCCCGTTCAACCCATTCATCGTATGGGAAATGAATCCGGTGAAATTTCCCATCAATTCGTACGAGCTTTACTTTCTGGCCATGGTGTCCGGGATTCTGGCCTATGTTGTGGGTTCGCTGCTGACCCAGAGGAAGCCGTATAATCTCGACCGTCTGCTTCACCGCGGAGTTTATGACGTCGCCCATGAATACAAAGCACCGTTCAAGTGGAGCCTGCGCAACGCAGCATCCAAACTGATCGGAATCACTCCGGAATTCACGCGGGGGGACAAGATCATTTCATGGTCGGTTTTCAGCTACGCCATCATTTACAAATTCGGCCTGTCCTTTGTCGGCGTCCTGATCTGGAACCTCTTCTCCCCCTGGCCCGTCGAATGGTGGAGCATTTACTTCTTCATCACCAGCCTCGTGGTGACCGGCATTCTGGGTGTTGTCTCGACCGTCTGGTTTCTGATCGGCGGGATTATCGACATCCGCGCTCTCTTCCGGGACCTTGCAGCCCGCAACGACAACCCCCTCGACAACGGGATGGTCGAAGGACACGTTTCCCTGGTCGACAAGGCCGCCTTCGAAGCCCGCACCGGCCGCAAACAGGACGATTGAAGCCGGAGCACTGATGCTACAGAAGGGGGAGGGTCCGGCCGGAAGCAAGCACCCTGGCGGAAAATCCGGATCGGAAAAAAATCCGGGTCCGAGATTTGGAATTGACACGGCCCCGCCGCCCGCCCATGGTTTCCGGCTCGCCAAAGAATCACACATGAAAACGTACTCAGCCAAACCCGCCGAGGTCCGCCATGACTGGTGGGTCATCGACGCCGACGGCCAGCACCTCGGTCACATCGCCGTCAAGGCCGCCAATCTCCTGCGCGGCAAAGGAAAGACCATCTTCACTCCGCACGTGGACACCGGGGATTTTGTCGTGGTGGTCAACGCGGAGAAGGTCCGGATCGGCGGCAGGAAAGCCGTCCAGAAAACCTACACGAGTTTTTCCGGGTATGTCGGCGGCCACAAATCCGAGACCTTCCAGGCGCGGCTGCAGCGGCGTCCCGAGCTGCTTGTCGAACGCGCCGTCCGCGGCATGATCCCCCACAACCGCCTCGGCCGCGCCATTTACAAAAAGCTCAAAGTCTATCGCGGCAGCGAACACCCGCACGCCGCACAAAACCCCAAAGCCGCCTGACCATGCCCGACACAGAAACGATCTCCTCGACCGGACGCCGGAAGTGCTCCGTCGCCAACATCAAAATGACCCCCGGCTCCGGAACCATCCGGGTCAATGGCAAGGACTTCACCGACTACTTCCCGAACCTTTCGATGCAGAACATCATCCTGCGCCCGCTGGAAATCGCCAACGCGGTCCACGGCTTCGATATCGAGGTCAAGACCAGCGGCGGCGGGATCATGGGCCAGGCGGGCGCGATGCGCCTTGCCTTGAGCCGCGCCCTCATCCGCAAAGACGACAGCCTGCGCGTTCCGCTGCGCGAGGAAGATCTGCTGACCCGCGACCCGCGCATGAAGGAGCGCAAGAAGTCGGGACAGCCGGGCGCGCGCAAGCGCTTCCAATTCTCGAAACGCTAGCGCGGATTTTGCTGGAGTCGCTTGTGCGCCCGGGGTAAAACGCCGGGCGATGAGCACGAAATCACCCGGGCAACCCAGCGCGAACCACCGACTTGAAACCGACACCATGGGAGCCATTGAGGTTCCCTGCGACCGCTATTGGGGAGCCCAGACGGCGCGTTCGCTCATCCACTTCAACATCGGCGACGACACGAAGCCCCGCGAACTGATCAAGGCGCTGGGGATTTTGAAGAAGGCGTGCGCGATGGCCAACCGCGACCTTGGCAAATTGGCCGAGGACAAGTGCGGGTTGATTTGCCGGGCGGCGGACGAGGTGATTGCCGGAAGCCTCGATGAGCATTTCCCTCTGCGCATCTGGCAGACCGGGAGCGGGACCCAGAGCAACATGAATGCCAACGAGGTGATTTCGAACCGCGCGATTGAAATGGCCGGAGCCGAGATGGGAAGCAAAAAGCCGGTGCATCCGAACGATGACGTGAACATGTCGCAGTCCTCGAACGACACCTTTCCGACGGCCATGTCGATCGCCGCGGCGCAGGTCGTTGTCGAAAATCTTCTGCCCGCCGTCAGGCAGTTGCGCGACACGCTCGACGCCAAGGCCCGTGCGTTCGACCCGATCGTGAAAATCGGACGCACGCATCTTCAGGACGCCACGCCGATCACCCTCGGCCAGGAATTTTCCGGCTATGTCGCCATGCTCGACACCGCCATGCGGGACATCGAAAAATCGCTCGACGGCCTGCGCGAGCTGGCCATCGGCGGCACGGCCGTCGGGACCGGCCTGAACGCGCATCCGGAGTTCGGCGACCGCGCCGCGGCCCATATCAGCACCCTCACGGGCCAGTCGTTTGTCTCGGCGGCCAACAAATTTGCGGCCCTCTCGGGCCACAACGAATTTGTCATCGCCAGTGGAGCCGTCAAATCCCTTGCCTGTTCCCTGATGAAGATCGGCAACGACATCCGCTGGCTGGCCTCGGGGCCGCGTTGCGGGATTGGAGAGCTGACCATTCCGGAGAACGAGCCGGGATCCTCGATCATGCCCGGCAAGGTCAACCCGACCCAGTCGGAGGCCATCACAATGATCGCGGTGCAGGTG
>CAZGNH010000137.1:0-2975 GCA_964527025.1 uncultured Chthoniobacterales bacterium
ACACCATCCCGGAAATCCTTTCAACGGCCGGAATCTTGTCTCCGCGGTGCGCGGCTCTTGGAACTCCCCCGATCTGCGCCCCTCTGCGAAATCTGCGGAAACATATGAAATTCTGAAACACCATGAAATCCGACTCTCCGTTCATTTCCCTCGTCCCCGGCCTTGTTGTGCTGGCGTCCGTGCTTGCCACCGTTCCGTTGCATGGTCAGGAGATTGTCGTCAACGACTTCGAGGCGTATCCGACGAGCGTCGAGGGCTACATCGGGATCGACACCCACCCCGAGGGCCGCTGGGGGCCGTTTCGGGAGGCCGCCAACGCGACGGTTTTCAGTCTCAGCGACGAGCAGGCGGCGGGTGGCAGCCAGTCGCTCAAGATGGTGCGCGCCGAATTTGCGCCCACAACCTTCGGCGTGCGCCGGACCGGCCCGTCATTTGCGGATGCGGTCGGGCGCGACGGCCACCAGCAATTCAGCCTCCGGTTCAAGGTCTTCCGTCCCGGCGATCCCGCGCCTGGCACGTTTGGGATCAAGTGGTACGATGTCGAGAACCGGCCGGTGGATGATTTCACCGGGGACCTCTATGTGACGGACAATGCGGTGCGGCTGGATCGTGGCTTCGGCGAATGGACCGACTTCACGAGGGTTCCGATCCCGGTCGGCGAGTGGTTCACGCTGCGCTTCGACTACGACCTCGCGGCGGGCGATCACGGCGAGGTGCGCGCCTTTCTCAATGACGACCCGCTCGGCTCCCTTGCGCTCGACAAGCCGTTCCATTACCTCAGCGACCGGTTCCGCATCCAGAGCGCGCCGCCCGACGGCTCGGTCGTCTATTTCGACGATTTCGAGCTTGTCGCGAACCCGTAGTTCCCGAAACCTCTGGGTGCGGCCATTCCAAGCATGCTCCAGTCCTTCCAAATCAGCAAACTCCATGTGCCAATCGGGCGAACGATCGGCGACTCGATGTGTCACTACGATGCTTTTCGCGTGGCAGCGCTTCGATTGGAAACGTCCGCGGGCCTGGTCGGGTGGGGGTTCGGGGAAAAGGCCTACGGAGGACACTTCGCGAAAGAAGCCGCATGGAACCGCCCGCTTCCGGGCGTGGCGGCTCTGCGCGCGGAGTTCACCGAACGCTTTGCCCCATGGCTCCTTGGCAAGACGGCGCTCGGAGTCAAGCTGGGCACGCCCGCGCCCGTGCTGGCCGGGGACGATGCCCTCGCGCTGGCCACCCGCATGGCCCTGTGGGACCTGATCGGCAAAGAAGCAGGGCTGCCCCTCTATCGATTGCTGGGCGGGGAAAATGCCCGCAAGTCTTTGCCCGCGTATGCCAGCGCCTGCGAATTTCAACAACCCGACGACTTCCTGCGTGAGTTCTATGGCGCGAAAGTCCGTGAGGGCTTTCGCATGTTCAAAATCAAAATCGGCCACCCCGATCCACAGCATGATTTGCACCGGCTCCTCGTCATGCGCGATGTGATCGGCCCCGAAGCTTCCCTGGCGGCCGATGCCAACAAAGCATGGTCGGCCAGGGAAACCGTTGATCGCCTCAATTTTTTCAATGCCGGCGGTGTGAATCTTGCCTACATCGAAGACCCGCTCGATCCGGAAGATGTCGAGGGATATCGCCACCTTGCCGGGCATTCGCCCGTCCCCGTTGTCGGGCATGACTACATCCGCGAGCCCGCGCGGCTGCGCCCCTTGCTGGAGACGGGCGCACTGGCGATGTTGCGGGCACGGGACGGGCTCGATTACGCCCTCGGGCTGCTCCCTCTCGCACGGGAGTTCAACCGCCCGGTCATTGGCTGCAACACCCTCTTCGAATGGAATATCCACGCCGCCCTCGCCTTTCCGGAGTTTGATCGCATCGAGTTCTCCGACCAGCAGTGGAACCAGTTGCCACTCACACCGGTGCGGATTGACAACGGGCGCATGTTTCCTCCACGCGGCCCGGGCCATGGCTTTGACCCCAACCCGGACGTCTTCGAAAGCTGGACGATCAACGACTGAATGCTATGAAAACCCTCCTCCTCACCGGCGGCAGCCAGGGCATCGGCCGGGCGGCCGTCGAATATTTTCTCGAACGCGACTGGCGCGTGGTGTTTGTCGCGCGAAATCCCGGCGGCATTCAAAAAGCCTTGGATGAACTGGCAGCCCGTGGATTCGGTGCGGATGTCGTGCGCGGCCTGCCCCTCGACGCGGCCGATCTGGACGCCGTGGAAAATTTTCCCGCCGCCTGCCCATTTCTCGAAGACGGCCTTGACGCTTTGGTGCTCAACGCATTTTACCAAAAAATCCGCCCGGCTCACGAACTCAGCCGTGAGGAACTCGAAATGCACTGGCGGGTCAACAACCTTTCCCCCATTCTAATGATCAGAGCCTGCCATCCCAAACTCTTGCGCAACAAGGGCGCTGTCGTCTATGTCAGCTCGATCATGGATGAAAGGGTGAGCCCGGGTTATGCCGCTTACGGCGCCAGCAAAGCCTACATGCGCACCTTTGTCCGGCAGGCCGCACTCGATTTTGGACCAGAAGGAGTGCGAATCAATACGATCTCACCCGGTTGCATCCGCACAGAAGCACTGGAAAAGGCCGCTGAAGCTTGCGGCACGGATGCCCGGGCCGCGTTGGATGCCCTGCGTGAGAGCATTCCCCACGAAAAACGCTGGGGCGAGCCCTCCGAGATTGCCGCAGCCATTTGGTTCGCGGTCACCGGACCCCGTTATTTTCATGGCCGCGACCTGCGTGTCGATGGAGGCCTTGCCTAGAGCCTGTTATGCACTTTGGCGGGCATTTGCAGGAGAGGATTTTGGCGATTCTCAAGGCACGAGCGAAGCCCTGTGTGTAAATCACACTGGCCGAGCGAGTAACGCAGAGAATCGCCAAAATCCTCCCTGCCCTTCGGGTTGGGTTGAAAACGGGCTGGCGGCAGCGTTGCGGCTCGCTAATCCCGGCGCGCCGGGACGGGGCTTTATCCCATAG
>CAZGNH010000138.1:0-7867 GCA_964527025.1 uncultured Chthoniobacterales bacterium
CTCTACCAACAGCGCGCCATCCCCCACGAAGCCGCCCAGGCACCCAAACGCCCCGGCAAATGGCAGCCCGATTTCTGGCCCTTCCGCCGCGCCCCCAAAAAACTCCCCGAAGGCCGCATCACGGTCACCCCGGCAGATCCCGGGCACTGACCCGAATGGCACTGGTACCCGCGCAAGGGTTAGCACCTGTGCTCCGCCAAGAAATTGTTGCTGCCGGCCCCGAGGGTGCGGGCGCGGAGTTCGTAGCCAGGCCTTCGATGGGGAACGGGGAGGGGATTTTCCCCATTTCGTCGGAAGGGTCGTGAGGAACCGGCTCAAGAAAACGGCAAGGGAGAAAAAAAGGTGCATTTTTTGAAATGACGCAACCCGTTCAAAGTCATTGGTCGGGCCGACAGGATGATCCCGCCTTTGGCGGGCTCCGCATTTTGGCTTCGCTTTTTTTGTAGTCCCGCAAGCGGGACGGGCGGTCGAACGGCGTTCGAACCCTGTCGCCCCTTCCTTTGGTCGGGCCGACAGGATTCGAACCTGCGACCTCTTGAACCCCATTCAAGCGCACTACCAAGCTGTGCTACGGCCCGACGAAAATTAAATTATGGCGTGGATCCGTGTTGGGATCAAGGGGAATGGGGAATTTCTTGGGCGTAGGCAAGGCTTTTTCATTTGAAGCCGCCGCGCCAGCAAACATCCGGCTGGATCTGAAATCTGCCATTTGAGATTTCAAATGCTTTTTCATTGGGCCGCGCAGGCGAAATGAAAAAGCCTTGGGGGGGCGGGGTTCTCGAATTCAGGGCGAGTGGCGGCGGAGGCGCTCGATAAGGAAGATGGCACCGACAAGTCCCCAGAGGAGGTAAACGAGCATGCCGGAAATCGAAACAAGCAGTCCCTGACCGCGCGGCAGGCCGCACAGTTCGGCGAGCATTTCCTCGAAGAGGGCCTCGCGGACCCCGATTCCATTCAGGCTGATGGGCAGGGAGGAGACGGCGGTGATGAGGGGCATGATCGAGATCATGTCCCAGAGGCTGACCTTCGCGGTGAAGGCGCGGGCCGCGAAGTAAAAGGCGGCGAAATACGCCAGAAGCATCGGAACGGTGTAAAGAAGCGTGAGGAATGCTTCCCGGCGGTTTTCGATGCAGAGCTGCCAGAGGGTCGAGAGTTTGATGATGCGTTTGCGCATGGGGAAGTGTTTCGGGAGACGGAGGACAAGGTGCCGGCTGGTGAGGATGAACGAGGCGGACAGCCCGGCCAATATCGCCACAAGCACAAGGGTGAACCACATCATCGCGCTCCCGACGGCAATGCTCTGCGCAAACCAATCGCGCCGCCCCCATGCCACCGCCAACCCCATCACCACAAGCACCAACACCGCCAGCAAACGATCCACCGCCACACTCAAAAACCCCGCCGTCCTGTGCTCCGGATGGTCGCGCATCAAATACAACACCCGCACCACATCCCCGCCCGTCGTGCCCGGCAAAAACTGGTTGAAAAAGGCCCCGATGAAAAACAGCCGGGTCACCGCCCCAATTGGCACATGGACATTGAGCATCCGAAGCAGAAGCTGCCAGCGGATGATGCCGAAAAATTCGCAGGCTCCCGCCGCTGCAAGAGCCGCCAGCATCCACCGCCAGTCCGCGGCCGCGAGGGCTTCGGCCATGATTTCGCGGCGGGCCGGGTCGTGGAACAGCCACCAGAGCAGGGCGATGGTGACCGCAAGCTGAAGCAGCGTGAGCGCGGTTTTCAGCCACGGGTGCGCCCTCCACGAGTTGAGCGGTCCGCCGCGCGGCAGGGGTTCCCCTTGCGTGGAATCTTCCATGGGTCCCTTCTACAGACTGAGTCCCGGCATGGCAATGCGGGCGGTTCGGTTCACAGGAGGCTGACAGGATCCACATCGACGGCCGCAAACACATCCGACGGCATGGGCAGCCCATCGAACACGCCCCGCACGTGCCGGGCAAGGTGCCGTGCCGACGGGCCGCGCAGCACCACCTGGAACCGGTGATACGTCTTCGCCTTGGCAAGAGGCGCCGGCGCGCTTTCGCCGCACACCGCTCCCTCGGGCAACCCCTCGCGGAGCTTGCGCGAAAGGGTCAGCGCACAAAATGCGGCGCGCTCGAGGGATTGCGACCGCAGGGTGATGAGGACCATGCGGCGGTACGGCGGAAATCCGAAGGCGCGGCGGAATTCGAGCTCCTGCTCGGCGAAGCCTTCGAAGTCGTGGTGGCGGGCGTATTGGATGGACGGGCTGAAGGGCGTGAAGGTTTGGACGACGACTTCGCCCTCCACATCGCCGCGTCCGGCCCGTCCGGCGACCTGCGTGAGGAGCTGGAAGGTGCGTTCGCCGGCGCGGAAGTCGGGGAGGTGCAGGCCGAGATCGGCATTGATGATGCCCACCAGGGTGACATTCGGGAAATCGAGGCCCTTGGCGATCATCTGGGTGCCGACGAGGATGTCGGTCTCGCCTTTTTTGAAGGCGCCGAGGGTCTGGCGGTAGGCGTCCTTGCGGGACATCGAATCGGCATCCATGCGCGCGACACGGGCCTTGGGGAACAGGCGGCGGACCGCCTCCTCGACCTTCTGGGTTCCGGTTCCGGAATAGCGGATCTGGGGGTCGCCGCAGGCCGGGCATTTTGTGTAGGCCTTGCGCGCATAGCCGCAGATGTGGCAGGCGAGGCGCTCCGCGTCGCGGTGATACGTGAGAGCGACCGAGCAGTTCGGGCACTGGCAGACTTCCCCGCAGGCGGTGCACTGCATGGCGGTCGAAAATCCGCGGCGGTTGAGGAAAAGGATGGATTGTTCTCCCCGCGCGAGGCGCCCCTCAATGGCGCGCGCAAGGGCCGGCGACAGGATCCCGGGCACACCGCTGCCGGCCTTCTCTCCGCGCCGCAGATCAAGCACACGCAGAACGGGCATCTTCCGGTCGTCCACCCGCCTTGCCATCGTCACCAGCCGGTATTTGCCCGTTGCGGCATTGTGCCAGCTTTCGAGGGAGGGGGTTGCCGAGCCGAGCAGGACCGCGCACGGTTCGAGGGAGGCGCGCAGGACGGCCACGTCGCGCGCGTGGTAGCGCGGGGCCTCCTCCTGCTTGTAGGAGGTTTCGTGTTCCTCATCGACGATGATCACCCCCAGGTTTTCAAGCGGGGCAAAGACGGCGCTGCGGGCTCCGATCACGATGCGGGCGCGTCCCCCGTGGATTTTATGCCACTCGTCGCGGCGTTCGCCTGCCGAAAGGTGGCTGTGGAGCACGGCGACAGTCTCCGCCCGGTCGGAAAACCGGGCCTTGAAACGCTCAACTGTCTGGGGCGTGAGGGAAATTTCCGGCACAAGCACCAGCGCCGTTTGAGATGCGTCGAGCGCATGCCGGATGGCGCGCAAATAAACCTCCGTCTTTCCGCTTCCCGTCACTCCGTGAAGAAGGATGGGCTTGGCTTCTGTGGGTGAGGTCATGGCGCAGACAGTGGCATCGAGCGCCCCAGCCTGCTCCGGGTTGAGGGCATGGTCGCTCGATGCGACGAACGTCTCGCCTGCGTAGGGATCGCGTTCCGATGCAAGGGACTCGATCACAATCCAGCCGTTTCTCGCCAGTGCATTGAAGACCGCCTCCGCGATCCCCGAAGACTTTGCCAGCTGGGCGATCGGGGTGGGAGCCTCCGCCTCGATCACCGCCCGGAGGGCTTCGGCCTGACGCGGCGCCCGCCGCGCGATGCTCTCGATTTCCTCACCGGTAAAACTCCGCGCCGCCCGCGCATGGCGCCGCTGACGCCCTGCCACCTCCCCCGAGCGTACCGCCTGGGGTAAAACACACGCCATCGCCTGCTCGATCGGACAGCAGTAATACTCCGCCATCCACCGGGCGATTTCGAGCAGCCTCGGGCGGATCAACGGCGAGTCCCCGACAACCCCCTCGATCGGGCGCAGCTTCCTCAAGGGGTCGTCATCGAGCGTCGCAATCACCGTCCCCGTCACGTGCCGGTTGCGCAGGGGCACCATCACCCGCGCCCCGACCCCAGCCCGCGCAACAAATTCCTCCGGCACCGAATAATCCAATGCCCGGTCTCCGGCCCGGTCCGGAATGACGACAGCAATCATGGCGCGCGGGGCCCGGAGCCTCCCCTACGCCAGACGCGCTTCCGCATCATTCTTGAGTGCCCGCCAAAGGCGGTCGATGCCGGTTGTTACCCCGTCCTTTGCGCTGGCCAGATCGTCCGGTGAGAACCGTGCACGTTCCGGCGGACTCCGGTGCCCGAAGAGGTAATATTTGATTTTGGGTTCCGTGCCCGAGGGGCGGATGGCGGCGCGGCGTCCGTCATCAAGGGTGAAAATCATCATGGCTTCGGAGGGAATGAGGTCGCCCTCGATGTCGTGGATTTCCTCCCGGGCAAAGTCAAGGCGGGAGACCACGCGGGCGCCGTCAACAACCTCCGGGGGATGATCCGCATACGAAGCGACGAGACTGCGGATCCTGGCTGCGCCTTCGGCCCCGTCCATGACAAGCGATTCGCCGCGTTCGAAGTAGAATCCGTATTCCGCATAGATTTCGTCGAGCAGGCCGACGAGGGTCATGCCTTTTGAGCGGGCGAAGGCGGCGGCTTCGGCGATGAGGACTGCGGCGCTGTTTCCGTCCTTGTCGCGGACGAAGTCGGACGCGCTGTAGCCGTAACTTTCCTCGCCTCCGAAGATGTAGAGGGAGGAGTATTGCAGGCGGAGGCGGCGGGTTTCCTCCTCGGAGAGGCGGCGGTAATCGCGGCGCAGGGGCTCCGGAATGGCCTCCTCGTATTTGCGCAGTTTCGCACCGATGTATTTGAATCCGGTGAGGGTCTCGACACACCGGATTCCGTGCCGGGTGGCAATCTCCTTCTGCAAGTCCGAGGTAACAAAGGTTTTGATCACAACCGCGCGGTCCTTGTTTGAGTCGTCGAGGATGCCGAGAGCGAAGTGGCGGGTGACACGGTGCCAGCAGAGGATCGAGCCGATCTGGTTGCCGGTGAGCAACACCATGGTCCCCGAGGCATCTCGCGCGGCAATCCCCATGCGGTCATCGTCCGGATCGGTGGCTATCACAAGGTCGGCGCCTGTTTTGTCTGCGAGTGCAACGGCCATGGCGAGGGCCTCCGGGTTTTCGGGGTTCGGCGAGCGGACTGTCGGGAAACGCCCGTCGGGAATTTCCTGCTCCGGCACAGTCTGCAAATCCACGCCCAGTCGTTCGAGCATCGGCTTGATGATTGCGGCTCCGACCCCGTGGAGCGGCGTGTAAACCGCCTTCAGGCCGCTCCCCTCGCCAAACAGCGAGGGCTCGAGCGGCAGCGTCCCGAGCCGCGCCATGTAGTCCTCGTCCATTTGCCGGCCGAGGGGGATCAACCGGCCCCGGCGGTCCTCAGGAACGGCCTCGTAGCGCTCGCCCGCGATGGCATTGACCCGTGCGATGATTTTCTCCGCATGCGGGTCCACGACCTGGCCCCCGTCGTCGAAATACACCTTGTAGCCGTTGTATTCGGGCGGGTTGTGGCTGGCGGTGATATTGATTCCGGCCTGGGAGTTTGTGTGGCGGATGGCGAACGAGAGCTGGGGGGTCGAGCGGGGACCCTCGAAAAGCAGGGCATCGCACCCGAGGTCGGTGATGATGCGTGCGGCCATCCCGGCAAATTCGCGCGAGAAAAAGCGCGTGTCGTGGCAAATGCAAATGGACGGACGGCCTTCGAGCCCCGCGCGCTCAAAAAACTCCCGCACGTATGCAACCAAACCCTGGGTCGCGCGGCTGATGCTGTAGGAATTCATGGCGTTGGTGCCCGTGCACGGATGTTCGGGACGCCCGAGAGGCTGCGGCACCCCGCGCTCGGCGTCAGTCACCTTCACTCCGATGCTCTTGCCGCGGAGCCCGCCTGTGCCAAACGCCAGCGTCTGGAAAAACCGGTTGTCCAGCTCGGCCCAGTTGCCGTCTCCGGCAAGTTCGGCAACCGACGCAAGGGCCACCGGCGGAGGATCGGTGCCGAGAAAATCCCGGATATTTGCGGCGGAGGATTCAAGCAGACGGCCGGCGGCCGCGGCTTGGTCAATTTTGGCAAGGAGGTCCTTCATTGCTGTTGGCACATTCAGCACACCCTGGCAGACGGAACGGCAAAAGTCGAGACCGCTGATGCCCGGATAACGGGGTCAAACCAAATGATAATACTTGGTGCTTGTGGAAAGCCCGGGTGCTTGTCAAGGTGCCCGCATGCCGCGACATCCGAGAGTTCAGTTTTCAGGCGCAATTTACCACGTCACGATTCGCGGGAACGGGCGGAGGAATATTTTTGGCGACGACCGGGACCGGGAACGATTCCTCCTGAGGTTGGCCGAAAGCGTGAAGACCTACGGGATCCGTTTGTATCTGTTTTGCCTTATGAGCAACCACGTGCATCTTCTTTTGGAGACACCCTCCCCCAACCTGAGCCGGTTCATGCAGAGTCTGGAAACCGGTTACACCGTTTATTTTAATCTCAGAAGGCGAACAAGCGGCCATTTGTTTCAAGGTCGGTTCAAGGCAAAGCTGGTTGAGGGTGACGACTACCTTCTGAAATTGAGCCGGTATGTTCACTTGAATCCGGTTTGCATTGGGAGGCATGGCAAGCTGCACCTGAAGGAGCGGGTTGAGTATCTGCGGTGTTATGAGTGGAGCAGCTATCGGGGTTATGCCGGCTTGGCAGAGAAACTCGACTACCTCACCTATGGACCGGTGCTTTCCGTGATGGGGTCCAAGAGGAGCAGGCAGCAGAAGGATTACCGGCAATTTGTGGAAGCTGGACTGACCGAAACAGACAGGGAATTCATGGAGGTGCTGACCGAATCGCCGTTGGCGATAGGAGGAGAGGAGTTTCGGAAGTGGGTGAGGAATGCGTGCATCGAGATTGGCGAGATGGCTGCCAAGCCGGAGGATGTTTCGTTCAGGCGCGAGATGCCGCGCATTGGAAAAGACAAGGTGCTTGAAATCGTAAGTGATCGTCTCGGGGTTGCTCCGGCCGATTTGCGCAAAAAACGGCGAAATTCAATTCTGCGGCCGATTGCGGCAAGGATGCTGGTGAAGCATGCCGGTTTGACGCATCGCGAGGTGGCGAATTTGCTCGGGATGAAGTCGGGAGTTGCAGCCAGCCTGCAGACGCGAAATACGCTGGTGCAGGAGATCCGTGACCCGCAGGCAGCGCGTCTTTTGGAGGCCATTGATGATCTGCTTGTGGAGTATGGGGAAAAGCTCGGTGATGAAGTAAAGTATTAAAATTTGGTTTGACCCCGACTTTTTCCCGCAGGCAGGATGGCCGGGCCATGAAGACATTCAGGAAAGAACTTTGGTTCAAGATTCCCGCCCGGAGGGCCTTTCAGAATATCACACCGCTTGTGCAGCAATGTCTCGTGCAAAGCGGCATTGCCGAAGGATTGTGCCTGGTCAACGCCATGCACATTTCGGCCAGCGTGTTCATCAACGATGATGAGCCGGGCCTGCACCGGGATTTCGAGAAGTGGCTTGAGGGGCTTGCGCCCGAGCACCCGCACGGGCAATACGCCCACAACGGCGCCGAGGACAACGCGGATGCCCACCTCAAGCGCACAATCATGGGCCGTGAGGTGGTTGTGGCGGTGACCGGCGGGGCGCTGGACTTCGGCCCGTGGGAGCAGATTTTTTACGGGGAGTTCGACGGGCGGCGCCGCAAGCGCGTGCTGGTGAAGATCATCGGGGGGTGAGGGGGTGTGTGCGTGGTGCGTGGCGGGTGAGGGGGTCAGAAGGGAATGGCGCTAACTAAAGGGTGGTTTTGGATGCTGCCCCTACAGGGCAGATACTTCTTCCGACCAAGACCCAGGGCGGCGCTGGCGCTTGCCCTGGGCTATGGGATAAAGCCCC
>CAZGNH010000139.1:0-2412 GCA_964527025.1 uncultured Chthoniobacterales bacterium
CCCGGCGCGCCGGGACGGGGATGCCGCGCTCCCCGCGCCTTGCCGGCAGCCCGTTTTGAACCCAACAAATGCCCGCCAAAGTGCATAACAGGCTCTAAAAACCGCGGAAGAGTTGGCCGCACCAGATTGACACAGATTCCGAAAGACACAAGCAGGGAACTGTTCTCATCCGAAACGTGCAAAAGCGGAAGGAGTGGCGGCAGAGCCGCGCGGAAGACCTCATCGCGCCGGGAGGTCGCGATCCACCAAAGACCTTATCGCGCCCGGAGGTCGCGATCCACCGGCTTCGCAATTTCAACGCAGTCCCAAGGTGGATCGCGACGTCCCGGCGCGATGGGCATACCGTTTGCAACTTTCGGAGATGCGCCCTTCTCAGGGCACGCATCGGCGGCTTCCAGGACCATGCGCTGTTGCGTCCGGCGCGGGATCAGAGCGATTTGCAGAATTCTTCGATGCGGTCGAGACCGGTTTTGATGACGTCGAGACTGGTGGCGTAGCTCAGGCGGATGGTTTTGTCGTTTCCGAACGCGATGCCGGGGACGACGGCGACATTGGCCTTGCTGAGGAGGCGGTCGGCGAAGTTTTGCGAGCTGAGGCCGAGGGAGCCGACATCGGCCAGCACATAGAAGGCACCTAGGGGTTTGACGGCTTCGACACCTGCGATGGCGATGAGGCGTTCGTGCATGTACTGGCGGCGGATGTCGAATTCCTCGCGCATGTCCTCGACGCATTGTTGGTCGCCGGTGATGGCGGCCAGGCCGCCGGCTTGGGCGAACGAGCAGGGGTTGGAGGTTGTGTGGCTTTGCAGCGAGTCGATGGCCTTGGCGATCGGCTCGGGAGCGCCCAGATACCCCAGCCGCCAACCGGTCATCGCGTAGGCTTTGCTGAAGCCGTTGACCGTGACCGTGAGGTCGTAGGCCTCGGGGGTGCAGGAGGCGATGCTGACGTGTTCGGCGTCGTCGTAGATGAGTTTCTCGTAGATTTCGTCCGACAGGATGAAGATATCTTCTTCGGCGGCGACCTCGCTGATGGCGCGCAGCTCGGCCTTCGTGTAGACCGAGCCGGTCGGGTTGCCCGGGGAGTTGATGATGATCATTTTCGTGCAGGGAGTCATCGCGTTTTCGAATTCTTCGGCGGTGATTTTCCAGTCGTTGTCGCCGCTGGTTTGGACGATCACGGGGGTGGCGCCGGCGAGGCGGACCATTTCCGGGTAGCTCAGCCAATAGGGTGCGGGAATGATGACTTCGTCGCCGGGGTTGCAGAGGGCCAGGATGGCGTTGAAGCAGGATTGTTTGGCGCCGTTGCTGACGATGACCTGCGCGGGGCGGTATTCCAAGCCGTTGTCCTTGAGGAATTTTTCGCTGATGGCCTTGCGCAGGTCGGGGGTTCCCGAACTGGGGGTGTATTTGGTGAACCCGTTTTTCAGGGCCTCGGCGGCGGCGGCCTTGATGTGTTCGGGGGTGTCCATGTCGGGTTCGCCGGCGCCAAAGCCGCAGACGTCCACGCCCTCGGCGCGGAGGGCTTTGGCCTTGCTGTCGATGGCAAGGGTCAGGGAAGGGGTCAGTTCATCAAGGCGTGAGGCAAGTTCCATAACAGGCGAATAGTGGTTGTTGGTGGTTGTTGCTCCGTGCGCGGATGCCGTCACACGAAGGGCGACCAAGGTAATGGGCCGTCCGGCACGGCGTCAACAGATGTTTCATCCGCGTTCACCGAAAACGGCGGTGCCGACGCGCACATGGGTTGCTCCCTCCCGGATGGCGGCCTCGAAGTCGCCGCTCATTCCCATCGAGAGAACGGGAAGAGGAATGCCTGCGCGCTCCTGGCAGGTATCGCGCAGGGCACGCAGACGGGCAAAAAACGGCCGTGCCTTGTCGGGATCTTCCACGGGCGGGGGAATCGTCATGAGTCCCTCGACCCCGACCCTCCCGAGACCCAGCAAATCGTCCAGTGAGGCCAGCAGAGCATCGGGCGCAAACCCGAACTTCGATGCCTCCCCAGCCACATTCACCTCGAGCAAAACCTTCGGGAATAGCCCCAATTCCCCGGCGACCCGGTCGATGTCGCGGGCCAGATCCGCGCTGTCCACACTGTGAATCATGTGGCAAACGGGCAGGGCCTTGCGGATTTTGTTCTTTTGCAGGTGACCGACCAGGTGCCAGCGCAGCGTCGAAGGCAGCACCGCCACCTTGGCGAGCATCTCCTGCACGCGGTTTTCCCCGAAATCCACCTGCCCGCAGTCAACAACCTCGCGCAGACGCTCCGGCGGATGCGTCTTGCCAACCACAACCAAGGTCACCTCCTGCGCCCCGCGCCCGCTGCGCCCCGCCGCATCCGCCACCCGCCCCATCACCCTCCCGAAATTCTCCGCAATCCCACTCATGGCTCCCAATCAAACCGCCGGCAAATGACTCC
>CAZGNH010000140.1:0-2580 GCA_964527025.1 uncultured Chthoniobacterales bacterium
GGCCGTCGCCGCCCGCTCGAAACGCAAACGAACCGCCCGGCTCGCCGTCACCGCCGCCATCGCCGCCGCCATCTACCTCCTCCTCCTCGCCACCATCACCGCCGATGCCTCCCTGCGCGCTCTCCGGTTGCAGGAACTCGAAACAGAACTCCGCGCACAAAACCCGGCAGCCGAACGCGCCCGCAACGAAACCCTCCGGTGGCAGGCCATACGCCGCGCCGTCGATCCCCAGGATTTTCTTCTCGACGTACTCGCCGCTGTCGTAACCACCATCCCGGGCGAAAATATGCGCCTCACCCAGTTCGCCTTCGAACCCGGCCTGATCCTTGTCTCGGGCGAGGCCGCCGACGTCGGGCAGTCGTACGAAATGCTCGAACGCCTCAAGGCCCGGCCGTCACTGGCTGAATACGAGTGGTCCTCGCGCCCGCCCCAAATCGCCGGCCAGGGAACGGTGCGTTTTGAAATCGAAGGAAGGAGGAGCGATGCGCGCACCGACACCGACTGAACGCCGGCTGCTTGTGGTCTTTCTTGCAGCGGCCTTCCTCGCGCTCAATGCGGGAGGCTTCCACCTGTGGAGGAAGGTTGTGGGGGACCAGAACCGGGCGATTGCCATGGCACGCAACCGCCTTGCCGAGGGGGAGGGGTGGGTGGCTGCCGCCGAAGCCATTGGCGGGGCGGGGCGCGAGTTGCCGCCGCTGCCGGTGTTTGCGGGGAAGGATGCCTCCTCGGCGCTGATCGGGCTGTTGCGGCGCGCGGCCGCGGGAGCGGGGCTCACGATTGTCGAGGAGTCGCTTCCCGAGCCTCCCGAGGGGCTTCCCGAAAGCGCGGTTGTTGTGCGGCTGAGGTTTTCGGGGCCCTTCGAGGGCTGCGTGCGATTTCTCTACGAGGTCCAGCAGCCCGCTGCATGGCGTTCAATCGAGCAGGCGGTCATCAAAGCCGATGCCACACCGCAGAATGTCCTCGCGGAAATGGAGGTCCGGCAGTATTTTAACCCGTCGCCCGAAGGCGCCGCGCCAGCCGCCGCGCCCGGAGGACCATCCGACAACCCATGATCCGCTTCCACCATGCAGCGACAGAAACCGCCGCCCGCGCCGGGCTCGCGGCCGCACTCCTGTTCCTTGCCCACGGCGCGCGCGCCCGCTCCCTCGAGGACTTCGACTTTCTGCTTCGCCGCTCGCCGTTTTCACTCCCAACCGCCGAGGAATCCTCGCCTCTGGCCGACCGGTTCCTGCTCACCGGCGCGGCTTCGTGGGACGGCATCCAGCGCATCTTCCTGATGGATAAAATTTCGCAGCAGCGCCACGTGGTCGTGAGTGATCCCAACACCGAGGGGATGCGGCTTCTCGAGTTCAAGCCCGACACCGACCCGCAGCGCATCAGCGCCAAAGTCCAAATCGGCACGGAGGTTGCCACCCTCGTCTTTCAAGCCCCCCCCGCCCCGGCGGGAGTTGCCGCCGCCCAGCCCGGAGCCCAACCCGGTGCGCCCCCCATGCCCGGCGCCCCAAACAGCGGACGCGTGATCAGCGCAGGTGCAGAAAACCCCCATGCCACACCCCCCCGGCGCATCATTCGCCGGCGCGTCATCTCGAACACCCCATCGCAACCCGGCCAACCGCAATGACCGGCCCCTGCTCCATGGTCCGGCATAAATTTGTCGTCATCACCTCAAGCACGGCTCCGACAACCAGAGCCCTCCAGCGGAGGTCCGACGCGGGGAGATCGTTCCTCGCATCACTGTTTGCCTGGTTGATGCCGTGCCGCCGCGCGCTGCCCCTTCTGCTTGGTCTTCTCATGGTTGGTGCGGTGCCGTTTGCCGGGGCCCAACAAGCCCCTTCGCCGTCGCCCGCGGGCATGGTTGACGGGATCACCTTTCCGAAGACCTCGGTGTTTGAGGTGCTTGCGATGTATGAATCGCTGACCGGCAAGCGCATCATCCGGGATTCGAATCTTGCGGGGCCCGAGCTGTCGATTGTTGTGGCCGGGCCGATGCCGAAGTCCGAGGCGGTCCGCATCATCGAAAGCTCCCTGCTGCTCAATGGTTACAGCATCGTCCCGGTCGATGACCGCACGGTCAAGGTCCTCGGCCCCAGCCGCGCGCCGCGCAGCGAGGGGCTGCCCCTCTACACCGACGAGGCGGTGCTCCCGATGCTGGGCGACCGGGTGATCAGCTTTTTCAAACCGCTGCGGTTCCTGACTCCCGCCGATGCGATTCCGGTTGTGCAGGGGGTTGTGCAGGCCAATGCGTTCGGTGCGATCACGCCGGCGCCTTCTGCCAACGCGGTCATCATCACCGACAAGACCCCCGTGGTGGAAAAGGCCCTCGCGGTGCTCGAACTCATCGACCGGGAACCGGCGCAGGTGGTCACCCGCTTTGTGCCCCTTGAGCGCGCGAACGTCGAGACGGTTGTCGAGATGCTTGATGAGATGTTCGGGGCCTCGCCGGGCGAAGAGGCCGCGAAGGGCGCCGCGGCCCCTCCCGCACCGCCCGCCGCCATCGACCCGCAAACCGGCGCACCCGCGCCTGCCGCCGCCCCCTCCACCGGCCAATACGAGGACCGCATCCTGCCCGGCAAAACCAAA
>CAZGNH010000141.1:0-2040 GCA_964527025.1 uncultured Chthoniobacterales bacterium
TGAGAGCCTCGGGTTAAGAACTTGGTCAATACCCAGAAGGAAGAACTGCCCGAAGGAATCGAGATCGGCCTCGTAGTAGGTGACCGGGTTGGCGCGGTATTCGACCAGTCCGATCGTGCGCGGCAGGATCTGGTAATTGAACGACTGGGAAATCGTCTGGTCCATGCGCCCCTGGGTATCGTTGAGCGAATCCTCGAGGTAGTAGTAGGCACCGAAGCGGTAGGCGGTCGTGGTCGAGAATTTTTCTGTCCACTGGTAGCCGGCGGCGATGCTTGTGTTGGTGTAGAAGTAGTCGCCGTCGCTGCGGTTGGTTCCGCCGACAAGAGTCAGGTCGGGCTGGGACAGGAAGGCCGTGGTGGTGTTTGCGGTGATGGTGAGCCTTGGAGTGGCCTCGTAGGTGAGGGCGAAGGTGAGAGCGCCATTGAAGTCGGTCTTGTCGCCGGGACGCGTGTAGTAGTAGGTGAGCCCGCCGCCGACCGACGCGTTGAACTGCAGCCGGGGGGTCCCGAATTGGTAGCTGATGCCCGCCGCCCAGTTGGTGTACCAGCTGTCGTCGGGATCATCCTTGGTGGTGAAGACGTTGCTGTCGTATCCCTGCCTGACCGAAAAGGTGATCACAAACGGCTTGCGGCTGAAAAATCCGAGATCCAGCGGGAACCCGCCGCCGCTGTCATCGGGCCCCTCGAGCCCGGCACTGAAATCGGCCGGGGGGGGGGAACCGAAAAATTGGAAACCGCGCGGTTCGCCGGAGACCCCGGTCACACCGGTCTGCGCACCGGCCACACACACGCCAAGGACAAAAACCACAGGGATGAGAAAAAATTTTGTTTTCATGGTCTCAAGGCTCCGGTTTTAAGGAGCAAACGGACGTCTGGCAAGCACGTGTTGTGTTTTTTTTAGGGTCCTGTTTTTGGGGGTGGTTTGTTTTTATCGCGCAGGATTTTGAGGCGGTCGCGGAGCCTTTGGGCGTTGGGCATGTGGGCTCCTGTTGCGTAGACATGGATGGCGTCGGGGGTTCGGTTCATGGCTTCGAGGGCCATGCCGGCGACTTCGTATCCGCCCGCATAGGTGGGGAAAAGAGCGATGGCGCGGGTGCCGGCCCCGAGGGCGGCATCGAAGCGTCCGGCGCGTCCTTCGACCATGCCCAGATCGATCTCTTGAAAGGGGTCCAGCGGGCGCAGGGCGGCGGCGGAGTAAATATCGGCGGCGGCGGACAGCGCATCGCGCGCAACGCGCGACAGTCTGGAGGGAGTGGCCTGCATGAGTGCCCGTGCCCGCAGCACCCGGAAGTCGAAGCTCGAGGGATTGCGTTCGAGGCGGGCGGTTGCAAGAGCAAGGGCGCGGTCGGCATCGCCGGTCAGAAGGGCGTTCTCGGCCCGCAGATAAGCAAACTCGCGCGGGCCCTGGAGGGCGAGGAGCACAAGCAGGACGCCTCCGCCGACAACGGCCGCAAAAGCAGCCAAGAAGCCTGCTGCGGCACGGACGGGGTGCGCGCGATCCGTGGGTGGCAGGCCCGGATTGGCAAGCATTCCGGCGAGGGCGCAGGTCAGGAGGGCATTGGCCGGGATTTGCATGCTGAAATCGAAGAGGGCGTGGGATGCGCCGGCTGCGAGGCCGGCAAGGCAGGCGATGTGCACGGCGACGCCATTGCTTGAGGAGGCCCCGTGGGGACCCGCGCGCGCGGAGGCAGCCCCGAGACCCCGGAATCCGGAGGCAAACAACGCGACAACCAACAGCAGGAGCAACGCAAAGGCCGGGTACCCGAAATCCGAGGCCGTCTGGGCCCAGTCGTTGTGGGCGAAGGTGTCGTCGGTGGGCGAGGCAAATTCCCGGTAGGCGCGGGACATGACCTTGAACGAGCCGGGCCCGCCGCCAAACAGGGGATCAAGCTGAAACTGGCGGATCGTGGCCTGCGCGACCATCGGGCGGTAGGTGTCGTCCAGAAGGACCGCCACCCGGTCCTGAACCAAAAAACTGCCCGAGAAAACCATCCATGCCGAGCCAACGGTAACCGCCACCCCGGCGGCCACCGTAACCCCC
>CAZGNH010000142.1:0-4113 GCA_964527025.1 uncultured Chthoniobacterales bacterium
GAATGGCGCTAACTTAAGACGGATTCGGGGGTGATCTCACTCCTAATCTTAATCGTAATCCTAATCGTAATCGAATGATGCCGAGAAGATTACGATTACGAACACGATTACGATTACGATTACGAGCCGCTGGTTTCTTAACTTAGCGCCATTCAGGCCTGACCCCTTCAATGACCCCTTCAATTGGGCATCGGCCCCGGGAAATTTTTCAGGGGGCGGTGGTACCGGCTTTTTCGACGAGGGTTGTGTCGCCTCCGGCGCGCAGGACGCGGACGCGTTCACCGCGTTCGATAAATTCCCCTCCGGCGACGACGTCGACGATGGCGGCTCCGAAGGAGGCCTTTCCGGCCGGGCGCAGTTTGGTGATCGCGACGCCCTCGTCGCCGGCGCGCACGGCCGACAGGTAGAGTTCACGGGCCGTGTGCCGGGAGGACGGGCCGGTTGGCTGGCTGGTGGCGAGAACCAGGCGCCGGAAGACGGGCAGTTCGGGCAGGAACCGGGCGAGCAGGGAACCCACAATCATCGCCAGCACGACCGCCAGTGAGAGGTTTGCAAGGGGCATCAGGAACATGTCGAAGGAGATCTCAAAATTCTGCGAGGGATAGAAATCCACCATGGCGAAGAGCAGCGCGCCGAACATGAGGGCCGTTCCAAGGCCCGCGAGCACAACCACCCCCGGGAAAAACAGCAGCTCGACAACCACCAAAACCAAACCCAGCACAAACACCGCCACCACCTCGAACCCGGTCAGCCCCGCCACGTAGTGCCCGGTAAAAAAGACAAGGAAGCAAAGGGCCGACAAAATGCCCGCGACCCCGAAACCCGGCGACTTGAATTCGATGTAGGCGCCGATGATCCCGCCGAGCAGGAACATGGGGGCCAGCACGGTGATCCACTGGGCGAGGGATTCAAAGCCGGAGGGTTCGATGTGTTGGATGGCCTTTTTTCGCAGGCCGGCTTTTTCGGCGAGTTCTTCGACGTCGGCGGCGATGCCGGTGGCAAGGACGGGGCGTCCGTCGATGACTTCGGTGGCTTCCTGGGCGCTGAGGGTGAGGATTTCGCCTTTGGGGTTGAGGACACGGTCGCCGATTTTGACTTCTTTTTCGAGGTTCATGAAGGCATCGACGAGGTCCGGGTTGTGGCCGTGTTGGGCGGCGATGCTGCGGAAGTATCCCGAGTAGTACGAGACGACCTTTGCGTTCATGGTTTTTTCCATTTCCTGACCGGAGCCCATGACGGGTGCGGCGGCACCGATGGCGCTTACGGGTGCCATCCAGATTTCTTTGGTGGCCATGGCGATGAGGGCGCCGGCGGAGGCCGCGTTGGTGTTCACATAGCTGAAGACGGGCATGGTTGCTTTGAGGAGTGCGCGGCAGATTTTTTCCGTGGCGCCGAGGGCGCCTCCCGGCGTGTCGATATCGAGGATGAGGGCCGAGGCGCCGGCGGCGTCGGCCTGTTTGACGATGCGGCGGATGAAGAAAAACTGGGCATCGCTGATGGGGCCGTGAATGGGGATGACGACGACCGCGCCTTTTTCGATGGCGGGTGTTGCGGCGGCGGCCGGAAGGGTGGTTGCGAGCAGGATGGCCGCGAGGAGAGTTCTCATTGGCGCAATTTCCCTTGCGGGGGGGCGTCCGGCAAGGGATTTTCCGGGTTGGGTGATCACCGAGGATACTATTGCGGCCATTGCGACCCCACCCGGCGAGGGAGCGGTGGCGGTCATCCGCATCTCGGGCCCCGACTCCGCGCGGATCCTCCGGGATGTTTTCTCGTCCTCCCGCCCGCACTCCCACCCGCGCGAGCTCTGCCACGGGCGCGTCACCGCGCGCGACGGCACGATCATCGACGAGGCCCTCGCCGCCTGTTTCTCCGCGCCGAACAGCTACACGGGCGAGTCCGTTGCGGAAATCCACTGCCACGGCGGCCTGTTTGTTTCCGCGCAAGTTCTCGGGGCCGTGTTCGAGGCCGGTGCGCGCGCGGCGGAGCCCGGCGAATTCACCCGCCGTGCATTCCTCAACGGCAAAATGGATCTGCCAAGCGCCGAGGCCGTGATGGATGTGATCCGGGCGCGGACCGCCCCCTCCCTGCGCGCCGCGCAGGAACAGCTCGCGGGCGCGCTCGGGGAGCAATTCACCGCCCTGCGCGCCGACCTGCTGGCTCTTGTGGCCAACGTCGAGGCGTGGATTGACTTTCCCGACGAAGACATCGATCCGGCAACCGGCGCTGGATTCGAGCGGGCGGTCCTTGTGGCGCTTGGCGCTGTCGGAGGGCTTTTGGAAACGGCCGCGGGGGGGCGCATCCTGCGCGAGGGGGTCGGGCTCGTTTTGTGCGGCGCGCCCAATGCCGGGAAATCGAGCCTGCTCAACCACCTCCTTGGGTGCGAGCGGGCCATCGTCGCCGTCACCCCCGGCACCACGCGCGACACAATCGAGGAATCCGTCAACCTCGGCGGCATCCTCTTCCGGATCACCGACACCGCCGGTCTCCGGGAACCCGGCGACCCGGTCGAAGCCCTCGGCATCGAACGCACCAACCGCGCCATTGATGCCGCCGACATCGTCCTCCGCGTCATCGATGTTTCCGCATGCGAACCCCCGCCGGAATCCGACCGCGAAATTTGCGCGCTCAACAAAATTGACTTGCTCGCATCACCCCCGGCGGGAGTCCCGGGGCGCAGCATCCCGGTCTCGTGCGCCACCGGCGAGGGCATCCCCGCGCTTGTCGAAACCCTCGTGCGCGCCGTTCCCCACACACCCCCTTCACGGGCCGCAATCAATGCCCGCCACCAAGCCTGCCTGCAACGCACCCGCGACGCCCTCAAACTCGCCCTCGAAGAACTCCGCGCGGGGCGGTCCCCCGAATTCATCGCCCCCGGCCTCCACGCCGCCCTCGACGCCGTCGGCGAAATCCTTGGCGCGGCCGATGCCGAAGAAATCCTCGGCGCCGTGTTTTCCCGCTTCTGCATCGGAAAGTGATGGACCTTGGGGTCAGTCATTAATTTCTGGTATGGTTTGGCCGGGGGGCTTGGAATTTGGGGGACGTTCTGCTTGGATGGGGGTGTTTGCCATGAAGAAACCGACCCTTGTCTGCTTTTTGCGGCATGCGGAAGCCGAAGACACTGCCGCGGATGATTTTTCGAGGCGCCTTACGTCCAAGGGACTTGAGCAGGCGGACCGGGCGGGCAGGTTTTGTGCGCAGGCGGGATTGGTTCCCGGAGTGGTGCTCAGCAGTCCGGTGCTGCGGGCGCTGCAAACTGCGGAGATTGTGGCCGGGAGGCTGGGCGGGTTGCCGGTGCGTGTCGAGCGGTGGCTTGCATGCGGCATGGGGCCCGAGGCCTTTTTTGGGGGACTTGCGCCGATCGAGGCCGGGACGGTTTTTGTGGTCGGTCACGAACCGGATTTCAGCACGACCATTGCCGCATTGACCGGAATGGCCGATGCGGACCGCATCCATGTGCGCAAAGCGTCCCTCACAGGAGTGGATGTTTTTTCTTTATCGCGCGGGGGGGGCACGCTAGAATTCCTTGTGCCTGCAAGGCTCATGTAAGGTGAAACCCCGGATCATCAGGACCACGGATTTTGTCGGCGAGGCGGTTGCGCTCATCGAGCAGTGCGAAAAAGACGCGCTTGGGATGCACCACCACTTCCGTATGGGCCTGAGCGGCGGCAACACACCCCGTCCGGTCTACGAAGCCCTCACAGACAAGCCGTTGCGCTGGGAAAAATGGTTTCTGACCTTTGGCGACGAGCGGTGCGTGCCACCCAACGACAAACAAAGCAATTACCGGATGGTGCGCGAAACCCTCTTCGACCTCGCCCCCATCCCCCCGGAAAATGTGCTGCGGATACGCGGCGAGGAAGATCCCGCCGTTGCGGCCGCCGATTACGAAGAGGTGCTCGGCTCCCACTCGGGACGCGATTCCGTCTACCGCCACGACCTCCTTCTCCTCGGCATGGGCGACGACGGCCACACCGCCTCGCTCTTTCCCGACACCGCCGCCCTGCGCGAAACGGAACGCTGGGTCGTCCCCAACCATGTCCCGAAACTCGATTCCACCCGGATCACCCTCACCCTCCCGATCATCAACGCCTCCCGCAACGTCTGCTTCCTCGT
>CAZGNH010000143.1:0-5050 GCA_964527025.1 uncultured Chthoniobacterales bacterium
CACCCCCCCCGCCGCCAAGCGCCCCGACAAGCCCGTCGTAGCCCCCGCCGCCCGCCACAGCCCGCAGGGACCTCGCACGGTCAAATATCTCAAATACGAATCCCGTGTAGTAGGCCAGCCCGCGCACCACCGACAAATCCGTCTCGACACAGGCCCCAAGGCCGCGGGCCGCGAGCGCCTCCATTACCGGCAGCAGTTCGGGAGGCGTCCCGCCCGCCGCAAATTCCCGCAAATCCGCGGCAGTCACTCCCGTTTCCCCGAGAACTTCCCCGTCGGACGGACTGCGTTCGAGCCGGTCGGCAATCTGGAGGATGCGGGACGCGCTGTCGCCCGTCACACCCCGCTCCGCGAGAAACCGCATCCAGGCGCCACGGTGGCTGAGCCGCACGACAAAGTCCTTCTCCCCAAGACCGAAGGCGCGCATTGTGTCAACAGCCATTGCAACGACCTCGGCATCGGCCCCGGGGCCCTCATCGCCCAAAAGGTCGCAATTGAATTGCAAAAATTCCCTGAGGCGCCCGCGCTGCTGCCTTTCGTAGCGGAAGAAATTGCCGACCGAGAACCACTTCATGGGTTTGCGGAAGTGTTTTTCGCGGGCCGCGGCCATGCGGGCGAGGGTCGGGGTCATTTCCGGGCGCAGGGCGACCTGCCGGCCGCCTCCGTCCTCGAAGCGGTAGATTTGGCCGAGGATTTCTTCTCCGCCCGCGTTTTTCTTTGCGTAGAGGTCGAGGGGTTCGAGGGTCGGGCCGTCGTATTCCTCGAAGCCGTAGATGCGCGCGACCCCCCTCCATGCAGCAATAATGGCTGCACGGCGGGCGGCCTCCTCCGGATAAAATTCCCTGAATCCTGGCAGCGCTTGCATCACAATCGAGTGGACGCGCAGTATCAGGCCCCACCGGCACCGGGTCAACCCCCGCGCGCACTCTTCTCCCCAAGCGCGGGTGAAAAGAGTGAAACGCGGGCCTTGCGCCCGTCCGCCCCGCCCGGTATACAGGGCGGTTCAAATCAACCAACCCATGCGTAAAAAAATTGTTGCCGCCAACTGGAAAATGAACATGACCGTCGCCGAGACCGCGGCGTTTTTCGGAGACTTCCGACTTGAGATCGAGCAAGTGAACGGGGTCGAAATTATTGTGGCCCCGCCGTTCACGGCGCTGGCCGGGCTTTCGGCTCTTCTCGGGGGATCGCAAAAAATCCGCCTCGGAGCCCAGAATTTTTATTTTGAGAAGTCCGGGGCTTTCACGGGCGAGGTGAGTGCCGCGATGCTGCGCGAACTATTTGTGCGCTACGTGATCGTCGGCCACAGCGAGCGCAGGCAGATTTTCGGTGAGACCGACGCGCTGGTGAACAAGAAAGTGCTTGCGGCCCACGCCTCCGAACTCAAACCGATCCTGTGCGTCGGTGAAACCCTTGCCGAGCGCGAGGCGGGCAAGGAAAAAGAAGTCCTCGAACGCCAGCTCGTCGCCGGCCTCAAGGACGTCACCCCCGCCCAGCTCTTGGAATCCGTCATCGCCTACGAACCCGTCTGGGCCATCGGCACAGGCGTGAACGCAACCCCCGCCCAGGCCCAGGACGCCCACGCGCATGTGCGCAGCGTGCTCGCACGGGTTTCCGACGATGCCACCGCCGCAAAGGTCCGCATCCAATACGGCGGCAGCGTCAAACCGGCCAATGCCGCCGAGCTCATGGGCCAGCCGGACATTGACGGCGCCCTCGTCGGCGGAGCCAGCCTCGATCCACGCGGTTTTGCCGAAATCGTCAAGGCGGGCATTATCGAGTGACCTGTGTCGCTCCGGGCGCAGGAAGTTTTTTTGCATGAGGATTCCGGTGCGGATTTTGCGGGCCGGCAGTGGTGCCGTTGCCGCAGGCCTCGGCGTTGTGTTGTGTGCCTGCGCGGGTCCTGCGCGGCGGCCGGCCACGCCTCCTCCGCCCGGGCCGGCCCTTTATGAGTGGCATGGTGACGGCATGGAGGGGCCGGTCTCCATCCGCATCAGCCTGTCGGAGCAGGTTGCCCGCATCCGCGTCGGCGGGCGTGATGCCGGTTGGATGACCGTTGCCACGGGAAAATCCGGCCACCGCACGCCGACCGGATCGTTCCGGGTCACCGAAAAACGCATCGAGAAATACTCCTCGCATTACGGATCCATGGTCGATGCCGCCGGAAACACTGTCAATCCGGATGCGGATGCCCGCAGCGACCGCCCGCCGCCGGGCGGGCACTTCGAGCCTGCTCCCATGCACTACTGGATGCGCCTGACAAACTGGGGAATCGGCATGCATGCGGGCCTGATTCCAAATCCCGGCTCGCCCGCATCGAAGGGGTGTATCCGCATGCCCAAGGCCTTTGCCCCGACCCTGTTCTCGAGGGTGCGGGTTGGCACGCCCGTGACCATCGTTCCCTGATTTTTTCCCGGGTCCTCAGGGTGCGGAAACCGGAGGCAACCCCCGCACGACGATCCCCGGAAAAATCCCGCGTTCCGAAAACCACCCGCGCGGCATTTCGAGCGCATAGGCGATTGTCTGAAACCGGCTGCGCACCGGAATTTCATTGAAAGGCTCCAGGTCGTGGATCTCGAGAATCGTGCCCTGCGGGCCGATGAAGGCAATGGAAAGGGGAATGCCTGTATTTTTCATGTAGAAGGCGGCGGGCCCGACACCGGGCATCACAAAGAGCATGCCCGCGTCATCGGCAAGGGCCTCGCGGAACATCAGCCCCGCCGAGCGTGCTTCGTCGGTATCCGCCACTTCCGCAACGACCGTCGCCGCATTGATTGTGAGGGTGATTGTCGGCAGGGGCGGTTGAGCGGACTCCCGCCCCCACCCGCCGCCTGCCAGAAAGACCGCCACCAATGCCACCAGAGATCTCATCATGCAGAAACCCTATCCTCTGCGCCCCCGGTTGCCAAGCTGGCATGGCGTCCGGTTCGCCTTGACACCGTTCCCCTCCAATGGGCAGGGTCACGGTGATGAGCAGTGTCCCGGGTTTCGGATTTTTTAGGCGTCGTTGGCGTGCGGTGCTGCTTCTTGCGGGGCTGCTGGTTGTTGGTGTGGTTGGCGTGCGCGGCTACCGGTTTGCGAAGGAATTCCTGCGGCCTTCGGCGCCCGAGCAGGTGGCGCAGGTGGAAATTCCCGACGATGTCACCAAGGTGGGCGAGGCGATCTCCAAGGCCATGGGAGAGGAGATGGTTTTGTCCGGGGATGATTCTCTGCGCATTGACGAGGTGTCGCCTTCGAGCGGCCCACCGGGAACGCTTGTGACCGTCACCGGCGCGGGATTCGGCCCTGAGCAGGGGTATTCGGCCGTTGCTGTCAACATGACCGAGGCGGTGCCGGCTCTCGAAGTTGTCGAGTGGAGCGACACACAAGTCCGCTTCCATGTTCCCGAGCATGCCACAAGCGGCGAGGTGACCGTCACCCGCTGGGACTTTGTGCGCATGGAGCAGATCGCCACCGGGGCCTTCCGCCCGGTGTGCAAAAACCCGCGTCCTTCCAACGGCATCACGTTCACCGTGACCGGGCAGGAGGAGCGGATTGCGCTCGGCAAGGCGATCTTTTTCGGGTGGACCCAGCTCAACGAAGAGGCCGCCTCGCTCGTTCACATCCCGAAGGAGCGCATTGCCGTCGATCCCCAACGCTACGTCAAATACGGGTTCCTGCCCCGCAACGACAAGGGGAACCTCGTCGATGAAGGCGAAGCCGACCGCTTCTCGACGCCCACCTCGGTCCTCGGCGTGCGCATCAAGAAGGGGGTCGACGGCCAACTGCGTGTCGGCTACGCGTGTGCCTACTGCCACACGGGCCGCGACCCGGCCACCGGCGAAATCGTCCCCGGCATCCCGTCGACAACCCTCCAGTTCGGCAAACTCATCTCGATGGCCACCAATCTCAGCGAAGAGGAGCGCAACGAGGCCGCCCAGTGGCCCGCGGGAACCGCCGACCTCACGTTCCGCTACTTCCCGGACCACACGGTCAACCCCACGGCCATCCTCCTCGCGCGGGGAGTCCACGGCCTGCGCTTCTGGTCCTCGGCCGGCATGGCCATGCCCGAATACCAGCGCCACTCGAATGCATGGAAGATGCAGGGCTCGCCCTACATGGCCCCCCTCAAGGTTTCCATCGCCCTCACCTGCTATCTCAGCTCGCTCGAACCCATCAAAAATCCCCACGTCGACCCGGAAAAAGTCCGCCACGGCGAGGCCCTCTTTCACGAATTTCATTGCGCCACATGCCACAGCCCGGCCCAGGGCCTCTACACCAACCAGCGCGTGATTCCCTTCGATCTCATCGGCTCGAACGGCCCGCCCACCGGACGCATGAAGGACAGCGGCGGGATCCGCGTGTCCCCCCTTCTCTCAAATTACGCCCCCCCCCCCTACCTCCACGACAACTCGGTCGCCACCCTCGACGACCTCCTCGACCCCGCACGTCTCGTGCCCGGCAGCCCCATCTACAAACAACCCCACACCCCGCACCCACCACACCCCTTCGTCGTCCTCGACCCCGTCCAGCGCGGCGAATTGGTCGAATTCCTCAAGTCCCTGTAGATTGCAGGCGGGTGGCAAGTGGTCGGGCCGACAGGATTTGAACCTGCGACTTCCTCGTCCCGAACGAGGCGCTCTACCAAGCTGAGCCACGGCCCGATTGCGTGGGCACCCTAACCGCCGGCGAAGACGCACGCAAGAAAAATCTCCGGTGGGGAAATCCGCGGGGTGTGCAGGACAGATTTCTCCCATCGCCATCCGTCCCGCCCCGCAGGTGTTTCCTGCCATGGGGCCCGGGTTGCCGGTGCCGCCGGGATCAGGTGTTGCGCTTGATGCAGTTCAGGTCTTCGAACGACTTCTCAAGACGCGCGGTGAACGATTCCTCGGCGGAGCCGACCCACGTGCGTGGATCGTAGAATTTTTTATTCGGGGCGTCGGGGCCTTTCGGGTTGCCGATCTGTGCCTGGAGATAGTCGTGATTTTTGGCTTCGTAGGCGCGCACACCATCCCAGTAGGCCCACTGGAGGTCGGTATCGAGGTTCATTTTGATGGCCCCGTAGCCGATGGCC
>CAZGNH010000144.1:0-8300 GCA_964527025.1 uncultured Chthoniobacterales bacterium
ATCGCGTCCCCGGCTGTCCGGCAGCAGAGGAAGTGGACGCAGGGTGCGGCCTCGGCGAGGAAAGCCGATTCGGGTCCGCCGACAAACGGAACACCCGCAAGCCATGCATTGGTGAGCTTGGTGGCGGGCTTCGAGAGGTGGGGTTTGCGGTCGAGTGACCGGATGGCGAGGGCGGCATCGGTTTGCTGGTAGTCGTGCCAGAGGCCGGGGGGCACGCATGCAAAGTCGAGTCCGTGACGGGAGCGGAGTTCGCGGGCAAAGGCGGGGTCGGCGAGGACGGGGGCGAGGTTGCGGGGATCTCCAAAAAACCGGACCGTTTCGAAGCGGTCGCCGCGCGCCGGGTCGCGTGGCACGAGGCCCGGCTGGGGCCAGTGGGGCACAAAGACGGCTCCCGGGAGGCGGCGGGCATGCCGGCGGTTTTGGAGAACATCGAGCTGGGCGCCGGGGTGCGGGAGGCCGTCGGCGGCCACGCCGACCACAAAGCGCGCCGCCGATGGCCGCAGCCCCGGAGGCAGATTCCCGCAAAGCGCAACCACCACCCCCGACTCCGGAAGCGCTTTCACCAACTGCACCGGACGCCCGCGCCCGCGCATTTCAACCCATGTCTGGAAAATCCAGCTCTGAGCCGAAGCCGCCTTGCCCGATCCCAAGAGGGCCACCCGTCCGCCCGCTTTCCAGACTTCCCCCCGGGCCTCCTCCGGCAGATACTCCTCCGGGATGAAAAACGACACGTCCACGCGCACCGACACTAAATGATCGCGTGCATCCTTCAAGACTGGGACGCCAACCGCGGCAACCCGCGCAGCCGGTTCGTGCTGGCCATGTTCCGCCTCGCCCAAATCTGCGACCGCCTCCCGCCGTGGATCCGCTGGGCCGGCCTGCCCCACCTTGCGGCCTATACCCTCATCATCATCTGGGAGCTTGGCATCGAACTCAACTACAAGGCCGCCATCGGCCCCGGCCTGCGCCTCTTCCACGGCACCGCCCTCGTCATCCATGAATCCACGGTCATGGGCGCAGGTTGCACCCTGCGCCATTGCACAACCATCGGCATGCGCGAAGGACCCGACGACGTGCCCGTGATCGGCGACCGTGTCGACATCGGCAGCAATGCCGTGCTCATCGGGAGGATCCGCATTGGCGACGATGCAAAGATCGGGGCGGGATCGGTGGTGGTGGCCGATGTGGCGGCGGGAGATGTGGTCGCCGGCAATCCGGCCCGCAGCCTCGGGCGTGCCGGCGTGTGAGACGCATTCCGGTGGTGACGAGCGGGCCGCCCGTCCCTGCCTTCGATCACCCCAAACGGGCGAGCAGGGCGTCGGCCATGTCCGCCGGGGACTCGGCAATCGCAAAGCCCGCCTCGCGCAGGGCGCTGATTTTTCCGGCGGCGGTTCCTTTGCCGCCGCTGACGATGGCTCCGGCGTGGCCCATGCGCCGTCCCGGGGGTGCGGTTGCGCCGGCGATAAAGGCGGCTACCGGCTTGCGGAGGTGGGTTTTGGCCCATTCGGCGGCCTTCTCTTCGGCCGATCCGCCGATTTCGCCGATGAGGATGATGGCGTCGGTGTCGGGATCTTCGTTGAGCAATTCGAGGGCATCGCGGTGGCTGGTGCCATTGATGGGGTCGCCACCGATTCCTATACAGGTGCTTTGCCCGTGACCTCTTGAGCTGAGTTGCCAGACCGCTTCGTAGGTGAGGGTCCCCGAGCGCGAAACGACTCCGATTCTGCCGGGCTTGTGGATGTAGCCGGGCATGATTCCGATCTTGCACTCGCCGGGGGTGATGAGCCCCGGGCAATTCGGCCCGATCAGGCGGCTTGAGGTTCCCTGCATCGCGTGCTTGACCCGCATCATGTCCATCACCGGAATGCCCTCGGTGATGCAGACCACCAGTTCGATCCCCGCATCCACCGCCTCGAGGATCGAGTCGGCGGCAAATTCCGCGGGCACGAAGACCATGGTCGCGTTGCAGCCGGTTTCCCTGCGGGCTTCGAGCACGGTGTCAAAGACCGGCACGGTATCGGCAAAGATTTCGCCGCCGCGCGCGGGGGTCACCCCGGCGACGATGTTGGTTCCGTATTCCATGCACGAGCGGGCGTGGAAGCCGCCGGCTTTGCCTGTGATGCCCTGCACGAGCAGGCGTGTGTCTTTGTTGACCAGAACGGACATATGGGTTCGGTGATTTAAGGTTTGGCGGCCGAGGCAACCACCATCTTGGCGGCCTCGGTCAGGCCATTGGCGGATTGGACACGCAGCCCGGATTCTTCGATGATTTTGCGGCCCTGCGCGACATTCGTGCCCTCGAGGCGGACCACCAGGGGGACCAGACGCTGCTCGGTCGTCTCCAGAAAGTGAACCGCCTTGATGATGCCTTGGGCGATGATGTCGCACTTCATGATCCCCCCGAAAATATTCACCAGGATTGCCTCGACACGGGTGTCGGCCATGAGGATTTGGAAGGCTTCGGCGACCTGCTGTTCGTTGGCACCGCCGCCCACATCGAGGAAATTGGCAGGTTCTCCGCCGTAGAGTTTGATGATATCCATGGTGGCCATGGCAAGGCCGGCGCCGTTGACCATGCACCCGATGTTGCCATCAAGGCCGATGTAGTTGAGGTGGTACTTGGTGGCCTCGACCTCGCGGGGATCTTCCTCCTCGATATCGCGCATGTCGGCGATTTCGGTTTGGCGGAAGAGGGCGCTGTCGTCGAAGTTGATTTTGGCGTCGAGGGCGAAAACATCACCGCCGGGGGTCACGACGAGAGGGTTGATTTCCACCATTGAGCAGTCGCATTTGATAAAGAGCTTGTAGGCGGCGGCGAAGAGGCGGCAGGCCGCGCGCATTTCCGTCGAGCCGAAGCCGAGTTGGCGGGCGAGTTTGCGTGTTTGGTAGGGTTGCAGCCCCATCGCGGGGTGGATGGGTTCACGGATGACTTTTTCCGGATGCTCGTGTGCGACCGTCTCGATGTCGACCCCGCCCTCGGTGCTGGCCACGATCATCGGTGCCGAGATGGCACGGTCGATGAGAATCGCAAAATACAGTTCACGTTTGGACTCGATCGCCTCGGCGACAAGCACCTTGCGCACCCTGCGGCCCGCGGGGCCCGTCTGGTTCGTCACCAACCGGTGCCCGAGCATTTCCTCGGCCAGATTGCGCACCTGGTTGGCCGTCTTGGCCAAATGCACTCCGCCTTCGAAGCCCGACTTGAACTTCCCCTTGCCCCTGCCGCCCGCATGGATCTGCGCCTTGACCACAAGGTTGTTTTTCCCGAGCGCCCGCGCAATCCTCTCCGCCTCATGCGGGGTGTCGGCGATCGCCCCCGCCGGAACCGCCACCCCGAACTTCTCCATCAACTGTTTGGCCTGATACTCGTGAATGTTCATTGAAAAGCGGTTGAAGGTCTAGCAGGCTCCACTGCGTCACGCAAGGGACCTTTTTTTGCCCGTTGCCCGCGCGCGCGCCGGCTTCGTCCCGACGGTTTGGCCCTTATTCGTCAAAGGTCGGTTGTTTGGGCAGGACACCGGAGTCGTCCGCACCGGGTTTGGCACGTTCTATGAAGGCCTCGATCCGGCCGATGGACAGCCCGAAGGGATTTGCATCGTCGCCGGGTGCGGAGGAGACCAGGGAGAGGGACCGGATGCGGGCGCGCTTTTCATTCAAGGCAAGCACTTCGTCAAAATCCAATTCGGCAACATACCAGTCCCCATCGCGGAAATACCGGGTTCCGGGATGGCCTGCGTTGGTGAAGAATGTGTTGCCTTTGTCGTCCACGAGGCAGAGGCCGATGCCTTCGGCGGAAAGGACGGGGTCCATGACAAGGCCGCCGCCGTCCGTCCCGCGGTCCATGCGGTAGCGGATCCGCAGTCCCCGGTAGGCGAGCCAGTTGCGCGGTTCGTCGAAGATGGCGTCGACCGCCGGCCATCCCGGCTTTCCGCGCACCGGCTTTCCGAGCTTTTCGTTGATGGTGGTGCGGACAAATCCGTCATGGTGGGTGAGGCTGCGGTCGGCGTCCGTGCCGTAGATATTGAACCATGGGAAGGTCAATTCGGCGCTCCAATTGATGCCTCGCGGCGAGCGCCCTTTCCATGCGTTGGTCTCGATCTTGGCGAAATCCTCAACAAGGTTTGGTTTGCCGCTGGAGTAGACCGCACGGTCCGGCTGTGCTCCGAGCACCATGGGAACGAAACGCCGGTGCAGGGTTTGACCATTCCCGATGTCGGCTTTGAGTGTCAGCGCGAGGGGTCCCGGGGGCACGTCCAGAGGGAAGGACCATGCGGGGGCGGACCCGTCTTCGGGGTTGCGGTCTTCGGGGCTTTGCTCCCAGACAATTTCCCCCGTATCGTCCCGGACCACCTGCAAACGGGCTGCACGAACGGCATCTCCCCCCTCCGGATCGATCGTGATCCGCCCTTGCAGGGGGCCGCCGGACCACACGCTTTCCGGATCCCACCCAACGGATAAAACCTCCGAGACGGGCCGGCTGCCTGTGTCGGAAGAGACGACATACACCGGGCTTTCACCCAACTCGATCCAGCCCCCGTCCGGCAGAGACACCGGATTGCCCATGGCGTCAAAGACTCCGGCCTCCTTGTCCATGAGGACATTTTGCGGGCCGATGGCGCTCCAGACCGCATCCACCCGGCGGCCATTCCCTGTGAACGAGGCGCCCCAGAGGCCGGGCGTAAGGAATGGGAGGGGCTGTCTGCGATTGGTTCCGGCGATCATCCGGTTGGCGACCGCCAGGGCCGCCAGAACCGGGCGGGGTGTTTGCAGGTGGTTGACGCGTGTCATTCCCCACGGCCAGAGGCCGCCGGTATGCGGGGAGACCGGGGGGTAGTGGAATGCGTAAAACCGTTCGAAGGTCGAGGCCAGCGAGTAGAGGGCGGCACGGGTCAACCAGTCGGCTTGGTTGCGTTCGGTGGGCACGAAATCAACCTCCTTGAGGTTTTGCGCCCATGACCGCACGGGCAAGTGGGATTCCCGCGGCAGGTAGGCGGTGTGGCACATTTCCGTGGTCCAGATGCGTTTGATGCCATGTTGCCGGGCAATTTCCCGGAATTGCGCCAGGATGCGCTCCCAGCCGGTGATCTCGAAAGGCATTTCGGCGGCCGGGTGCGACTGGATTGCGAGCACATCCATGGCCCCGGCGAGTTCGCGGCCCCCAACCTCCATCATCTCCCGCACGTAGAGAATATGACCGCCGCCCTGCGATCCGCTGCCTGCCTGAATCCCGACCACATCCGCCTCCGGAGCCTCGGATTTCGCCACGTCGTGAAGCTCCTGCAGGTAGGCGACATAGGTCGCGGGGGTGCCCACAAAATGGGCGTTCGGTTCATTGGCAAAGGCAACCGCCGAGAGATACGGACGCAAAGCCGCAATGGCCCGGCGGACATAGTTGGAATATGCCGGAAGATCCTTCAGAGGGTAGGCGAAAATCTCCGCTTCCGGCCCGATCAACCACTTTGGCAACTTGGCAAAATTGATCTGGGTCTTCAGCCCCGAGTCGCCCAGAAACGCTTTCATCAGCGGGGCCGGGTCCTGCCATTGCCCCCGCTTGGGCTCGAGCTGGACCATGTCGGCGACGTTGTAGGTGCGGGTTTGCGTGAACCCAAGACGCTTCAAGGAGCGCGGGGCATTGACAAGGTTGTCGGATGAGGACACGCCGGCGGTAATGGCAATGTGGTCGCTGCCCGCGCCCTCGGGCGTCTGCACCAGCGTCAGCGCCGATTCCGCGACCGGGCTGCCGTCGCTTCCGGTGAGAGTCAGCACAGCTTCGAAAAATCCGTATGCCCGGCCTTCCAGATCGAACGGGACTGTCTCCGTTTTGCCGGGTGCGACGGTCACCGATTCCTTGTCATCCTGAACCGTGCGTCCCCAGTAATCGACAACCCGCGCGTGCAGCCGGCCGGTCCACGGGTCATCACCTTGGTTGGCAACAAGGGCGGAGAAGCCGGGCTGTTCGTGGAAAAACCCGCCATGCTCCATGGTCCACCCGAGTTCAACATCACGGGCGGGCACAAAAGGCGGGGGCTCGCCGCCGGCACCTTGAGGCATTTCGACCACCTGCACAGCGTCGAGATGAAACACCCCCTCCGCAGGAAATTCAAAGTAGACCATGCCTTTGGTGTGGGAAGCCCGGTCAATGACATTGCGCGCCCCGAAATCGCCCTTCTTCGGAAGGTTCATCGAACGCGGAATGTGCATGAAAACCCGCCGCCACTCCGGCCCGACAGCGACCGCCTTTTCGAGGGCCGATCCGCGTTTGCCCACGCGCCCGATTTCCCCGTGCGTAAAGCCAAGGGAGATTTTGCGTTCGGCATCGCTTTTGACCATGGCACTGAGAAACAAGGCGGTTTCCCCGTGTTCAAACCACGAGCCCTGAACCCGGCTGAAGCCTGACGGAGGAGGGTAGGCCGTGGCTCCGCGGTAATCGACGCAGAGGGCATGGTTCCCGTGCGGCACATCTCCCTCCACCGCACCCCATTTCGTCCCGGCCACATTGTTTTCCACCAGCATCCAGCCTGTCGTCCCGACTTCAAAACTCCCGTTGGCGATCAGGTTGGCCTGCGGCGCGGCCGGTTCTTCCTTTGCCACTGCCACTCCGGCAAGGGCGACGCAAATGACCAACGTGATGCGTGTCTTCATGGTGATTTCTTGCACATGCTAAACTGCTGTTTGTTGTTTATCAAAAGAAAAGAAAAGAAATCTCTTCCATGCAACCATTTGCATATTGCCAAAAAGCAAAAAATGTGTGACCTTAAGTCCTTGTATGTCAGCGAAGAAGCCTGAGCCGAAAAAATCCGTGGGGCAGCCTGCGGGTTTTGGGTCACCGCAGGGGAGTGGTTCTGCGGGGGGATCGGCTGTGCCGCGCGGGGAGTCTTCGGGACAGGCTGGGGGGTATCGAGTGGTGGGAGAGGAGCCGGTGGGGAGGCATTTTTCCTATCGGGATTATGCAGCGGCGCTGGGTAATTTGAGGCGGGCGGGTCTCAACCCGACACTGGCGGCCATTTCCAGGGAGATTGAGACCGGCAAGGGGCGCACGGGCGTTGGGGGGGCGGGCGCACAGCCGGAGAAGACTCCGGAGTCATCGGTAAAAGGCGGGGGGCGTCCGCCGGCATTGGAGGGGGCGGACGAGGAGATCCGTCAGTTGCGCCTGATGCACCAGGAGGCGCAGAACAGAATTGGGGAACTTGAGACCCAGTTGGAGGAGGCGCGTGTTGATTCGGTTTTGACGGATTCTTTGGAGGAGTTGATTCGGGAGCAGAAGTTGTCGTTGGAGGCGACGGGCCAGCGGGTCGAGGCCCTGACGGTGATGTTGCGCGAGGCCTCGGCGAAGGCGTCGCGGGTGGACGGCTTGGAGAGTTCGATTGTGGCTTTGGAGGCGGAGGTGGAGGCTTTGCGCGAGAGGGAGCGGCGTTTGCAGGCTTCGGCGGCCGAGCACCAGGCGCGGCGCCACGAGCTTGAATCGAGGCTTGAGGAAATTTGGTCGGAGCGTCAGGCATCTCCCGATCTTTCGGTTGGGGCTGGTGAGGCGGCGTTGCTGGCCGAGTTGGAGGATCTGCGCGGGAAAGCCGCGCAATTGGAGGGGACGCTTGCGGAGACGACAGGACGGTTGCGGCAGATCGAGGGGGATCATGCGGAGTTGGAGGCTGCGCTCGAGGCCCTTGGCAGGGAGGCCGGGTCTCTGCGATCGAAGAACGCGGATCTTGAATCGTTGCGTGAGGAGGGGGAATCGGCTCTGCTTGAGGCAAGGGCCGGGATGGAGTCGTTGCGGGGCCGGGTGGCATCGATGGAGGAGGCACTGCGTCTGGCCCGTGAGGAGGCAGCCCGTGCGCGTGCGGCAGCCGAAGCGGCCGAAGAGCAGGCCCGGCTGACAGGGGAATCCGCCCGCTCCGAACTTGAAGAGGCCGCAAGGGGTCGCGATACGCTCGAAATGGCTCTGGCAGCAGCCGGGGGACGTGCCGACGAAGCAGGCGAAACATTGCGCAAAGCAACGGAAGAATGGACAGACAAACTGCGGATCCAGACATCCGCCCTTGAAGATCTCCGCAACCAAAACGCGGCCCTCCACGAACAAGTCGAACGCTTGGACGCCTTGGCGCAAACCCGTGAGGACGCCATCCGCGAATCCGAATCTCTCCGCCTGCGCCTTGACGAACAGGAGCAATTGCTTGCCGGATGGCACGAACAGGAACGCCTGCTCCGCCGTCAACTCGAGGCCGCCAATGCCGCGTCCGCAGACGCCTCAAACCTCCGCCGTCAACTCGAGGCCGCCAGTGCCGCGGCCGCAGGCGCCGCAGACC
>CAZGNH010000145.1:0-2947 GCA_964527025.1 uncultured Chthoniobacterales bacterium
TTGGTGATTGCGGACATGGCAGCCAACCTGCCCCGACATTTCCCCGTCTTCCAGCAGTTTTTCAGCGGGATTACGCGGCGGCCCGAATGGGTTCCCGCCCATGCCCATTTGGCGGCCGGGCTTCGTTCTTGCATCAGGAGCCATGGGAGCCGCGGGCAATGGCTTCCGGGGTCAGCACGCCGATGAACGGAAGGTTGCGGTAATGGCCCATGTAGTCGAGGCCGTAGCCGACGACGAACGCGTTGGCGATTTTAAAACCGAGGTAATCGGGTTCGATGGGTTCGGCGCGGGGAACGTCTTTGTCGAGCAGGACGCATGAGCGGACGCGTGCCGCGCGGCATTCCTGCAAAAGCTTGCCGCAGACCGCGGCAAGCGTCCGTCCGGTGTCGAGGATGTCGTCAACGACGAGGACATCACGTCCGGCGACTTCGGGCAGGCTGGTTTGGCGGAAGGTGACGGTGCCGGTGCTGCGGGTGCCGCCGTGGTAGCTGGCGACCGAGAGGCAGTCCACCTGCAGGGGGAGCGGGATGCGGCGCAGGAGGTCGCCGAGGAAGAGGCAGCTTCCATTGAGGATGCCCACGACTGTGAGGGGGCGCTCCGAGTAGTCAGTGGTGATGGTGGCCGCCAGCTCATCCAAGCGGGCCAGGATGGTGGATTCGTGGTAAAGGATACGCCCGATGTCCTTGCCCATGGCACCGACATCCCCGTGCGGGGCGGGGTCACCGGCGGGCGGGAAGGAGTCCGCCGGGGTGCCGGTGTGGCGTCCGGGTTCCGCGCCGATGACGAGGCAGATTTCGCCGCGCGGTGGGGATTGGGTGAAGTGGGCGAGGAGATCCGGGGCGGTTCCGCGCCGGTAATCTTCGAATCGCTTGGTCAATTCGCGGGCGACACAGAGGGGACGGCCGGGATCGAGTGCGGCGAGGATCCCGAGGGATTTCACAAGGCGGTGGGGGGATTCGAAAAAAAGGCACACATGTCCCGACGCGAGGGCGGCGCGCAGAACGCGCTCGCGGCGTCCGGATTTGTTCGGCACAAACCCGCCGAAGTAAAATCCGCCGTCAAGGGCAAGTCCCGATCCGACGAGGGAGGTTGTGATGGCGCTTGCGCCGGGCAGGACCGTGACGGGGACGCCGGCATCGATGCATCCGCGGACGATCCGTGCGCCCGGATCCGAGAGGGCCGGGGTGCCGGCATCGGTGATGAGGGAGACGTGCAGGCCTCCGAGAATGCGCGGCAGGAGGTTGGCTGTACGGGAGGCCTCGTTGTGTTCGTGGAGGCTGACGAAGGGTTTGTCGATGCCGTGGTGTTTGAGGAGGAGGCCGCTGTGGCGGGTGTCCTCGGCGGCGACCAGGTCGCAATTCCGGAGGGTGTCGAGCGCCCGCAGGGTGATGTCCCCCAGATTCCCGATGGGGGTGGGGACGACCGAGAGCACGGCTACCAGCCTTCGGAAAGCTCGGTGGTGATCTGGAGGGCGGCGTCCTGTGCGGCGAGCGGGAACCCCTGCCGTTCGATCGTCTGGAGGTCGTTGCCCGAGAAGAACGTCGTGCGCCCGCGCACGCGTCCCTCCATGAGGGTGGCGCCCGTCACCCGGTCGATGACCAGATAGGTGATTTCGAGAGCCAGCTCGAATTCGGCGGTGGCGAGGACATTGTCCTGTACCGAGCGGATCGAGCGGCGTTCGGCTTTCCGGAGGGTGCATTCGAGGATGGCGTCGGCCCTGTTCGTATCGACGATCGTGAATGTGCCGTCCTGTTGAAGGACTTTGATGAGCGTGTCGGCGAGGAGAACCTCGACGCGCGGCTCGTAGGTCATGTTTTTGAATGTGGGAACCGCGAGTGTGCGCACGGTGCGCATGGGGGTCGGGCGGATTTCGCCGAGCTTGTAGCCGCAGCCCGTGAGGGCCAGCGCGAGGACGATGGCAAGGAGTCTCATTCGGTGGGAAGGGCCGGTTCGATGGGTGGGAGGGGGTGGACGTCGCGGACCCCGGTGCGCAGGCGCGGCGGACGGGCGACCGGCAGTTCGTCCGGCACCAGATCGCGCCTCGGGGGACCCGCGTAATCCGAAAGAGCCGAGGATTCGACCTCGGCCTGTTGGCGTCGGCGCATGGCGGCCTGCTCTCCCGACTCGGCGCGCTCGGCCCCGACCCGCAGGGCGTCGTCGCCGAGGTCGCTGCGCAGCACCTGGACGCGGTTGCGGGCAATTTCGGCATCGGCCGACCCGGGTTGGCGGCGGATCACATCGTTGTAATAGATGACGGCGGCCCGGTAATTGCGCAGCCAGTCGTAGTAGCGGGCGATGGCCATGATGTCGCCCGACTCGCGCGCGCCGATTTCCTCGAGATTTTCCCGTGCTTGGGCGGCTTTTTCGCTGTTGGGGAACTGGAAAAGGAAATCCTCAAATGTTTCCTTGGCGAGGACGAGGGACGAGAGGTCCTGGGAGCGCCGTGTGAGGCCCGTGCGCATGTGGATGTAGGCGATCTGGTAGAGGGCGTCGTCGGCGACCGCGCTTTCCGGATACCGGTCGAGAACCTTCTGGAACGCGCTCCGGGCCTCTTGGTTGCGCCCCTGCCTTTCGAGGGCGAGGCCGAGGTTGAACTGGGTGATGGGCGCGTGTTTGCTGAAGGGGGCATTTTCGAGGATCTTTTGGTACATGGTTTCTGCGCGTTCGGCGCCCGGCATCAGGGAGATGCCGAAGATGTTCATGGAGCGCCCGGGGAGGTATTTGTTGGCGATGAGAACCTGTTGGGCGACGGCGTGGTCGAAGTCGGGGGTGTCCGGGTATTTGGTGACGAGGGTTTGGTAGGCGTCGAAGGCGCGGGTGAGTTTGCCTCGGGCTTCGAGGGCCTCGGCGATGCGCAGTTGGGCTTTGGGTGCGCGGGGGGAGGCGGGGTAGAGCTTCAGGAAGCGGCGATAGGCGCCGATGGCCTGTTCGTTGGCTCCCGCATCGA
>CAZGNH010000146.1:0-3592 GCA_964527025.1 uncultured Chthoniobacterales bacterium
ATGCGATGGGGCTTGGCACCCCTCCCCAGATGCTCGAAATGGTCGCCCGCGGCATCGATATGTTCGACTGCGTCCTGCCCACCCGCCTCGCCCGCAACGGCACCGCCTTCACCGCCCGCGGAACCATCGCACTCAAAAATGCCCGCTTCGCCGACGATTCCTCACCCATCGAAGAAGGATGCCAATGCCCCGCCTGCCTCGAATTCTCCCGCGCCTATGTCCGCCACCTCCTCCAAGCCGGCGAAATCCTCGGCCTGCGCCTCGTCTCCCTCCACAACCTCCACTTCTACCTCGCCCTCATGCGCCATGCCCGCGCCGCCATCCTCGACGGTTCGTTCACCCCCTTCCGCCGCGCCTTTGTGGACGGCTACGCCGCGGGCGGGGGATAGGCGGCGATGGCCTCCGCGAAGGTGTCGGCGAAGTCGGCCAGTTTGCGTTGTCCCCAGCCCGGGATGGCGGCCATTTGGGATCGCGAGGTCGGTCGTTCGGCGGCCATGCGGCGCAGGGTGGCATCGCCGAGGATGACGTAGGCGGGGACGCCGCGGTCGTCGGCGATTTGTTTTCTGACGCCGCGGAGGTGTTGGAAGAGATTTTCGTCGCAGGGGATGTCGCCGGTTTCGCGCCGCGGTCGCCGGCGCGCGGGCGGCGGGGCCGCCATGGGGCGGGTCAGCTTGATCAGGCGCCGCGACCGCAGGGTCTCGATCCCGTCCGGTGAGAGCCCGATGGTGGGGTATTGTCCGCTGCCCTGGGTGAGGAGGCCCATGGCGATGAGCTCGCGTCCGATGGCCGCCCATTGCTGCTTTGGCAGGTCGCTTCCGATGCCGTGGGTCGAGAGGCGGTCGTGGCCCCAGCGTTTGACCTTTTCGTTGGTGGAGCCGGTGAGGACATCGACCACGTGGTTGAGTCCGGTCGGGAAGCGGGAGGCGCGGGAAATGCGGTAGACGCACGAGAGGAGTTTCTGGGCATGGAGGGTGCCATCGTAGGTTTCGCGGGGGCGCAGGCAGTTGTCGCATGTCCCGCACCCGTCGGTTCCGTCGGACTCGCCGAAGTAGGCCAGCAGATCGCGCCACCGGCACCCCGGTGCTTCCGCATAGGCCAGCATCCGGCGCAACTGGGCAAGCGCCACACCCCGCTCCCCCTCGTCGGAAATCTCCTCGATGAAATGCCTCTGCTTGGCCGCATCCCCGGCGCTGAAGAGAAGCACGCAGTCCGCGGGCAGACCGTCACGGCCCGCCCTCCCGGTCTCCTGATAATACCCCTCGATGTTTTTCGGCAGGTCGTGGTGGATGATCCAGCGCACGTCGGGTTTGTTGATTCCCATCCCGAAGGCGATCGTTGCGCAGATGACGCGTGTTTCGTCGCGCAGGAAGAGGTCCTGGTTTTGGGTGCGTTCCGCGGCGGAGAGTCCCGCGTGGTAGGGGCGGGCCGGGTGGCCGCGGGATGCGAGGGAGGCGGCGAGGCGTTCGGCCGTCGCACGGGAGGCGCAGTAAATGATGCCGCTTTCGGTCGGGCGGTCGGCCAGAAACGCGGCCACCTGCGCAAGCGGCCCGTCCTTGGGCACGACCCGGTAGCGCAGGTTCGGACGGAAAAAACTGGCGACAAAAACGGCGGGATCGGACAGGCGCAACCGGGTCATGATGTCCTCGCGGACCCGCCCGGTGGCGGTGGCGGTGAGCGCCATCACGGGGATGCCGGGGAGCAGATCGCGCAGCGCGGCGAGCTGCCGGTATTCCGGACGGAAGTCGTGGCCCCATTCGGAGATACAGTGGGCCTCGTCAACAGCCAGTGCCCGCACATCCCATGCGCGCAGATTCTCCTGCCAATTTTCGAGCATGAGGCGCTCGGGGGCGACGTAGAGGAGGTTGTAGCGCCCCTCGTGAAGTCCCCGCAGCCGCTCGCGGGCTTCGCGCGCCCCCAGACTCGAATTCAAAAATGTCGCCGCCACACCCGCCGCCGCAAGTTGGTCCACCTGGTCTTTCATGAGGGCGATCAGGGGCGACACCACAACGGTCAGCCCCCCGCGCACCAACGCCGGAAGCTGGAAACACAAGGATTTCCCGCCGCCGGTCGGCAACAGCGCAAACACATCCTTCCCCTCGAGCGAGGCCTCCATGATCTCCCGCTGCAGGGGACGGAAGGTGCGGTACCCGAACGCCCGCTCGAGCGCCTCCTCCAACCCCCCGGTTCCATTCGCCGTGTGCGGTCTCATCACCCCCCCATCCCACGCCATCACAGGCCCGCAGTCAATTGCTCCGGCACCGCACCGCCGACAAACCTGCCGCCGCCCGACCGCCCGCAGTGCCTTTTCTGCGCAACCCATCCCCCGTCGGAGCCGGTTTTCAAGGCCGACAGGGGTGGATAAAAAGTTTACAAAAGGCTAAAAAAACTTCTTGCCTGCCTCTTCGGTCGGCGTTAACACGGGATCGCCATGAAAAAACATGCCTTAATCGCAGCTATTACAGCCCTCTCCGCGATTGCGCTCTCCAGTGCTTTTGCCGGATCGGGGAAAACCTTCAAAGAAGAAGTCATCATCGAGCCGGAGTCGCTCTTCCGCGACACCGAGTTCCAGATTGACGGATTCTACCACCAGTTCTTCCGGAAGCCCTCGAGCAGGGATCACCTGATCAACACTGGCGCCGGCGGCGGGTTTGCGTTCAACTACATCTTCGCCCGTTACTTCGGCGTGGGGGTGGAGAACTTCTTCACCGCCAATGGACCTGCGGTGTATCACCTGAACGGCTACGGCATCCTGCGGTACCCAATCGAGGCCCTCCGCCTCGCTCCATACATGCTGGTTGGCGGCGGTGCCGGTCTCGGCAACACATCGTTCGGCTATTTCAATATCGGCGGTGGTTTCGAGTTCCGCATCACACCCAATATCGGCACCTTCGTGGACAGCCGCTGGTATGTTGGCAACCCGGCCAATGGCAGCGACCTCCGCGCAGGCATCCGCTTGAGCTTCTAACCCAACCCAACCCCAAAAAAGGCGGCAGGCAACTGCCGCCTTTTTTTTATGCCCGCGCCGGGGTGCAGGCAGCGCCTGCATGCGGAATGGCAATCCACGCGCCGGAGGGGCGTCCCGGGGCGTAGGGGCTTGTGGGATCCTTGACGATGATCCCGCGATGCCCTGCGGAGTGCGCCGCGGCAGCCGTCTCGCGCAGGGAATCGAGCGAGTCGGCAAAGGAGACCGGCACGACGTCGAGCAGATCGGGCAGGGACATGCCCGCGAGGATGGCGCGGCGTGCGGCGAGGGGTTTGCGCAGGTGGGTTGCCCCACCCGAGGCGGGAAGGTCGAATGCCGTGAACGTGGCGGTATCTGGGCGCGGCTCGAAAAGATCGCCGGTTGGAGATTCTTCCGGAAGCCGCACGCATGCGTCCGGCCTTCCGTTTGTCCATGTGATGATGTGGCCGTCGAGGACGGCTTCGGTGTGGATGAGACAGGCGGCGGTTGCGATTGCCGGGAACAGGCCGGTGATGGTGCGTCCGTCGTGTGCATAGATTTCGGCTTGTCCGGATTTTGCATGGATTTGGGCGCGGATGCCGTGGAGGAGGGGTTCGGTCCAGAAGGGGGGGGTGGGGAGTCCGGATGGGG
>CAZGNH010000147.1:0-16154 GCA_964527025.1 uncultured Chthoniobacterales bacterium
CTGGTCGGCCTTTGCCGAAGTGTCTATATGTGGACTACCCGCCCGAATGCCGCACGGCGCGGCGCGGCATCGCCAAGCACATCGCGCTCTTCAACTGGAGCGACCAGCCGCAGCTCACCGGATTCACGGCCGCCGATCTGGGACTGTCCGGAGGGGAGACGGCGCACGATTTCGGGACCGGCGAACCGGTGGAATTTGCGGCGGGCGCTCTCGCCGCGCTGTTGCCGCCGCGCAGCTCCCGCCTGGTTGAGGTCTTGGCGACGCGTTAGTCAATCCGGGAAAATAATATCATGATGCAGGAATGGTTCGGGGATGCCAAATTAGGAATCTTCATTCACTGGGGCGTTTATGCGGTCCAGAAACGCGGGGGCGAATCGTGGCCCATCGCCAACGGTTCCGTCAGCCATGACGAGTACATGACCCAGATGGATGGTTTCGATGCGTCCGCCTTCGATCCGGCGGCCTGGGCCGACCTCTTCGTGCGAAGCGGAGCCCGATACGCCGTGCTGACGACCAAGCACCATGACGGCATCGCCCTCTGGCCGACCCGGCAGGACGGGCCCAGCATCCCCAACCAGACGGGGTTGCCGGATCTGGTCGGGCGCTATGTCGAGGCGGTGCGCGCCCGGGGCTTGAAGGTCGGGCTGTACTTCACGCACACCGACTGGTCGAACCTCGATCATCTCTCGGTGGTCACCGGCAAGTCGCCCGGGGAGCTGCGCGAGCTCCGTCGGCAGCCGACCAACTACACCTATCTGTGGCATGCCAACTTCCAGCGGACCAACCAGGCGGCGGATGCCGGCGAGCAGCGCAAATGGCAGTCCTTCCTCGACTTCCACCGGGCGCAACTGACGGAACTGCTGAGCGACTACCACCCGGTCGACCTGATCTGGTTCGATGTCATGCTGACGCCGCCGGGCTTCGACTGGCGATGCGCCGAACTGCGCGAGCACATCCAGGGGATCTGCCCGCAGACGGTGATTAATTCTCGGCTGGAGAGCCATGGCGACTACGAGACGCCGGAGCAGTTCATCCCGGTGCGTCCGCCGGAGGGCCCTTGGGAGCTGTGCATGACGACCAACAACACGTGGTCGTTCACCGGCCGCGAGGAGGAGTACAAGACTTCCTACGAGATCATCACCATGTTCTGCGAGTGCCTGGGGATGGGCGGAAACCTTTTGCTCAACATCGGCCCCGACGAGCATGGCGTCATCCCCGCCCGCCAGGTGGAACTGCTGGAGACCCTGGGCGCCTGGATCCGGAAGCACGAAGAGGCGGTGTATGGCACGCAACGCGGGCTGCCGCATGGCTACGCCTACCATTTCTCCAGCCTCAATGCGGCCCGGGACACAATCTATCTTTACGTGGCGCATGTCCCCAAAGAGGGCACCTCGGTCAAGGGCATCCACAATCCGGTCAAGCGCGTCACGGTGCTGGGCGACGGGACCGAATGCGCCTCCAAGCGTATCGGCGGCGCCCCCTGGCTGAATGTCCCGGGAACCCTCTGGATCGACATCCCGAAGCAGGCCCTGGATGAACAAGTGACCGTACTTAAAATTGAACTCGACGGTCCCCTCGACCTCTACGGTGGGGAAGGCGTCGAAATCCATCTCAACTAGGAGCCGAATCATGAGCCAGTATCCAGCCCCGAGCACCGCCGACTGGTGCCTCACCGAGGAGGGTTTCCGTGCGGTGCACCTGCCGCACTACGAGTCCGTCTTCGCCCTGGCCAACGGCTTCATGGGGGTGCGGGCCTCGCTCGAAACCAATCCCCTGTTGGGCGACCCCGGCTTTTATGTCGCCGGGGTCTTCGACAACATTCAGGGGCATGTGCACGAGATCGTCAATCTCCCTTCGTGGATCGGGATCGGGATGAATGTTGACGGATTCCCCGTCGACCTGCGCAAAGGAACCCTGCTCGAATACCGCCGCACCCTGGACATGAAACAGGGCATCCTTTTCACCCACATTGTCTGGCGCGACGCGGCCAACCACACCACGCGCTTTTCTCTGGCCATGCTGGTGCATCAGACCGAGCGCCATCTCGCGCTGCAGTGGGGAACCGTCACCGCCCTCGATTACGACGCCACCGTCTGTTTCTCCGGCTCCATCGACGCCTGGGCGGTGAAATACAGCTCGCCCAGCGGGGCCGCCCGGCTCACGGATTTCTCGACCCGCGACCTGGGCGACGACGGAGTTCTGCTCGCCTGCGCCACCCGCCAGACCGGCCTGGGCGTGGCCCTCGCCGCCCGCCTCACGCTCGAGGGGCAGGTAAAACGCCAGGCCCGCCCGGCGGAGGACCGCATCGCCGAGCAGGTCGAGGCCCGCGTGCAACGGGGTCAGTCGCTCTCCTTTGCCAAACACGTCGTGGTCTGTACCTCCCGTGAGGAAGCCGATCCCGCGAGCCGCGCCGAAGCCATCCTCCGGGAAATGTCGGCGCGCCCGCTCGATGAACTCCTCCGCCGTCACACCGCGGCCTGGGCGGCCCGCTGGGCCGACGCCGACATCCGCATCGACGGGGATTCGCGCGCCCAGACCGCCCTGCGTTTCAACATTTTCCACCTCGCCTCGCTCGCCGCTCCCTGGGACGAGCGGGTTTCCCTCGGCGCCAAAGGACTCCACGGCAACGGCTACAGCGGCGTGTATTTCTGGGATACCGAAATCTACATGCTGCCGTTTTACACCCATACCTGTCCTGCGGCGGCAAAGGCACTGCTTACGTATCGCCACCACATGCTCGAAGACGCCCGCCTCAACGCCAAAGATCTGAAGCGCAGCGGCGCCTTCTACCCCTGGAACAGTTCCATCAACGGACGCGGGCATCACTGGCCCTGCTGGCAGGAGCATGTGGGTTCCGATGTCGCCTACGGCATCGACTGGTATGCCCGGGCCACCGGCGATATGGACTTCCTTCACGACGAGGGCGCCGGGATCATCTTCGAGACCGCCCGCTACTGGCAGAGCCGCGTAGAACCGCACCCTGAGCGCGGCTATGTCCTCACCGGCCTGATGGGCCCGGACGAGATTCATCGGGATGTCGCGAACAACGCCTTCACCAATTACCTGGTGAAGTGGCACCTGGGCCGCGCGGCCGGACTGGCGGAGGAACTCAAGGCCGCCGGCAAATGGGAGGCCATGGCCGGCCGGCTGGACCTGCAGGAGGCCGACCTCGACACCTGGCGGGATATCAGCGAGCGGCTCTATTTCCCCTTCGATGCGGAGCGCAACATCCACGAGCAGTTCGAGGGCTACTTCCAGTTGCCCGAAAAAGAAATCGACCGTTCGCTCTCCCGCATGCAGTACACCGGCCCGGTGCAGCACTCGTTCAAGCCCACCAAGGTTGCCCAGCAGGCCGACACGGTGCTGATGTACTGGATGTTCCAGGAGTCGTTCTCCGAAGAAGTGCGCAAGGCCGGCTACCTCTACTACGACCCGCGGTGCTCGCACACCTCCAGCCTCAGCCGCTGCATCTTTTCCGCCGTCGCCGCGCAAGCCGGCCTGGTCGAGGAAGCCTACCGCCAGTTCCTGCTCTCCGCCGAGGCCGACATCGCTCCGGGCCTCGAAATGGAGAGCGAGTCCGGCATCCATGCCGCCTGCATGGGCGGCACTTGGCTGGCGGCCATCACCGGCTTCGCCGGTATGTGGATCCAAGACGGTGCCCTGCGACTGGAACCCCATCTCCCCCAACATTGGCAGAGCATGCACTTCCCTCTGGCATGGAAAAATCTCCAGTTGGAAATCGTCATCACGCACGATCTCGCCCGGGTGCGCACCCGCGGGGGCGAAACCCCTCTCCGCATCGGCGGCACAGAAATCACCGCCACCCCGCGCTGGACCACCGTCCACCTCGGCCAGCCGGAAGCGGTCGAAGCCGTGATCCTCGACCTGGACGGCGTGCTCGTGGACACCGCGGAGTTTCATTTCCTCGCGTGGAAACGTCTGGCGGACCAATTGGGTATGCCCTTCGACCGCGAGGCCAATCACGCGCTGCGCGGGGTGGACCGCCGGAATTCGCTCCTCCGGCTGCTCGGGGACAAGGCTGCCCAATTCAGTGACGCGGAATTGGAAGACTTCTGCACCCGGAAAAACGCGCACTACGTGGAATTGATCCAAAACCTGTCGCCGGCCGACCTCCTTCCGGGCGCGGCGCGATTCCTCGAAAATCTGCGGGAAAGACGCATTCCTGCGGCCGTCGCCTCCTCGAGCAAAAACGCGCGCTTCGTGGTCGATCGCCTCGGCCTCGCCCCGCTGCTCTCGGCGGTCGTCGATGGTTCGGAAGCAGCCGAAAGCAAGCCCGCGCCGGACCTCTTCCTCATCGCGGCCAGCCGCCTCGGCGTGCCTCCGACCCAATGCGTTGTGGTGGAAGATGCCGCCGCCGGCGTCGATGCGGCTCTCGCCGCGGGCATGCGCTGCGTGGGTGTCGGCGTGGAAGACGTTGTGGCCGGCGCGGACCATTTTGCCCCCTCCGTGGCGGAGATTGACCTCGACCACCTGCTCGCGGCAGGTCCCGCCTCATGAACCAACCCCGCCCCGTCCTTGCCCGACTGCCAGACCATGAAAATTCTTTTCCAGGGTGATTCTATCACCGATGCCTTCCGCAAGCCGGAGGAGATCAACCAGGCCTTTCAGCTCGGCAACGGCTACGCGTTTCTCCTTGCCGCCAATCTCGCCGCCGAGAATCCCGCGCTTCCCTGGGAATTCGTCAACCGGGGCATCAGCGGCCATGGGGTGCAGGGCCTGCGCCACCGCTGGGAGCGGGACGCCCTGTCCCTCGCCCCCGACCTGCTCTCGCTCCTGATCGGCGTCAATGACACCATCTACTTCCAGCGCGGAGAGTCGCAGCTCGGCGATGCCGGATTTGCCGACCACTACCGCTGGCTGGTTGACTCTATGCGCCAGGCCAACCCCGCGCTCAAGATTGTCCTCATGGAGCCGTTTTTGCTCCCGGTCGGCGATGTCCTTCCCGCCTGGATCGCGCACATGCGCCCCCGGCAGACGTTCATCCGCCACTACGCGGCCGAGGTGGGGGCCGTCTTCATCCCTCTCCAGACGATTTTCACCGAGGCCTGTCAGAGCGCTCCTGCGGAATTCTGGGCCTTGGACGGAATCCACCCCACCCATGCCGGCTTTCACCTCATGGCGACTGCCTGGAGGAAGGCAGCTTCTCCACTCCTGAACCTCCCCTCACCGCCCATACCTGAAGCAGCCACCCGGTCGAGATGAGGAGTCTTGCCCTTCACGTCGTGGACGCCTTCACCAGCCGACCATTTGCCGGCAGTTGAAGGAAGAACTGCACCGGCTCCAGGCCGAGTATGGAGACAAACCCTACCAAAAGGAACAATCATGAAACACACCCCCACCCAATCAACCGACCCAATGCCCTGCCCCGATTACCAGGTCGTGGTCAATGGCCGGCCTGTCACTGTCCACGGTGCCAAGAGCTGCCAGGCACCTTTCCCGTTCAAGTTCTTCAAGGCGGGAACGCATCCCGATGTCCGCCTGGCCCGGCCGGACGCCAAGATGGGCCCGGCCCAGATCGCCGAGGCGGGCAACGCGCCCTATGCCTTCGCCTGTTTTCCCGCCGAGGGTCCGGTCACCGTCGAGATCCGCAGTTCCCGGCCATTGGACAAGGTGCAAGTGCGTCCGGCGCGGGCGGCGACGGTCGAGCGGGTTGACCAGCACACGATGACCCTGCGGCTCGACGGTCCGGCAAAGGTCTCGGTCGAGCCGGACGGACGCCATGGCGGGTTGCTGCTCTTTGCCGATGAGCCCGAGACCGGGATTCCCGATGCCGACGATCCGAAGGTGCACTTCTACGGTCCGGGGCTGCATCGGGCGGAGGTCATTGAACTCAAAGACGGCGAGACGCTCTACCTCGCGCCGGGCGCGGTCGTCGAGGGCGGGGTCTGCATCGAAAATGCGAAGAATGTCCGCATCCTCGGTCGCGGCATCCTCTGCGGCGATCCCTGGGGCTGGCGCGCAGGGCCGCAGGCGCACATGAACATGTTCGACGACGTGGAGAACCTGCACATGGAGGGGATCGTGCTGCGCTGCTCCTGGCAGTGGACGATACGCACGATGGGCTGCCGCAATGTCACCTTCCGCAACCTCAAGCTCTGCCAGGGCAAGAACCTCAACGATGACGGCATCGACCCGTGCAGCACCAGCGATGTGCTGATCGAGGACTGTTTCATCCGCACCCACGACGACAACATCTCGGTCAAGGCCCACTGCGACGATCGCCGTCCCAGCGAACGCATCGAGATCCGCCACTGCCTGCACTGGAGCGATCTCTCCCGCATCCTCATGATCGGACCCGAATCCTATGCCGACCGCATCGGCGACATCCATATGCACGACTGCGAGGTGATCTATCTCGGTCCGCCCGTCAACAAGACCGGCTTCGGCGACTGGGACGGCTGCGCGCCCTTCGTCTGCATCGAAGCGGCGGAAGACTGCCGGATGGAGGACATCCTCATTGAAAACGTCGTGGTCCACCTGGATGAGGACCGCCACGGAAAGGACCTGATCAAGATTGAGCCGTTAATCACGGTCTTCGGCCAGCGCGACACCATGGGAACCATCCGCAATATCACCTTCCGCAACCTCGAGTGTCTCGGTCCGTGGCAACCCCGCATCTGCATCTGGGGCAAGGATGCCGAACACGATATCCGCAGCGTGCGCTTCGAGAACGTCCGCATTGCCGGTGCCCCGCTGGACGCGTCCTACCCGCAGCTCAGCATCAGCGAAGAGCATGCCGCAGACATTACCTTTGCGAGCCGCCCATGAAACCAGACCGACCCAATTTTCTCGTATTCTGCGTCGACCAGATGCAGGCCGCCTGCCTGGGCTGCAATGGCCATCCCGAGGTGAAAACCCCGAACATCGACGCGCTGGCCGCGCGCGGGGTGAATTTCCGCCGGGGCTACTGCAACAACCCGGTCTGCATGCCCAGCCGCGCCTCGATGATCACCGGCAAGACACCGCGCCAACATGGACTGCTCACCAACGGCAACAGCCTCGCGCCTGATGTGCCGACAGTCACCCAGGCGCTGGCCGACGCCGGCTACCGCACCCACAGTTCGGGCAAGCTGCACCTGCAGCCTGTCGGCGGATACTTTGGCGACAACATTCCCTCCGCCGAATGGTGGAAGCCCTGGTGGAACGGCGAGGGTAAACCTCTGCCAACGCCCTATTACGGCTACCAGACCACCAATTTCGTCGCCGGGCACACCACAGATGCCTTCGGAGAGTACCGGGAATGGCTGAAGCAGAACCATCCCGACTCCTCGCGTGCACTGGCCAAAGATCAGTCCTACTACAAGTGTGGGCGGGGGTTCCGCATCGACATGCCCGAGGAACATCATTACAATCACTGGATCGCCGACCGGAGCATTTCTTTTCTCGAGGCACAGGCGAAGGATCAGCCCTTCTTTCTCTTCTGCAGTTTCCCGGATCCGCATTTCCCTTTTGGCGCCTGCCGCCCCTACAGCGAGATGTATGATCCGGCCACGCTGCCGCTGCCGGCCACGCTGGAGGAGCGGGGCGAGCCCTGCGCCTATCTCGCCGGCAAGTCCGGGCGCCCCGGACCGGAACATGAGACCGAGATGCGGGAGATTCTGGCGCAGACCTACGGCATGATCAGCCACGTCGATGCCAACATCGGCCGCATCATGGCCGCGCTTGAAGCGAGCGGCCAGGCGGACAACACCATCGTCGTGTTCATCGCCGACCACGGCGAGTATCTTGGCGGCCACGGCCTTCTCTACAAGGGCGCCTGGCCCTACGAGGAACTCTGGCGCGTTCCGTTCATCGCCGCCGGGCCGGACGTGCAATCCGGCGTGTGCCAGACTCCGGTGAGTCTGCTGGATCTGGCTCCGACCTTCCTCGACTACGCCGGACTCGATCCGCTGGCGCTGGACACCCGCGGTCCGGGGCCGATGAACCGCCTGCCGCCGGCCGGCCAGACGCTGCGGCCGTTTCTCGAAGGGCAGCTCGACGCGCCGCACGCGTCGCTCGTCATGGAATACGACGAGGATTTGGGCGTTGCCCCGGTCTGCCGCCTGCGCGGCTTGATCGACGGCGACTGGAAGATCGTGCTCTACGGCGGCTTCGACGATGGCGTGTTGTTCAACCTCGCCGATGACCCGAGCGAATTGCGCAACCTCTGGAACGAACCACAAGCGCAAAGCCGCAAGGCCGAATTGTTGGCCCGCCTCGTGCAGCGCCTGGCGCAGACCGACCGTTTTGATTCACAACGTTATTGCGGAGCATGAACAAATGAGCAACCAACCCAACATCCTTTTCATCATGGCCGACGATCACGCGGCGCATGCCATCAGCGCCTACGGCAGCCGGATCAACCGCACGCCGAACCTCGACCGCATCGCCGAAGGCGGGATGCGCTTCGACAACTGCTTCTGCACCAACTCGATCTGCACCCCGAGCCGGGCGGTGATCCTCACCGGCACCCACAGTCACATCAGCGGCGTGACGACGCTCAACACGCCGATCGACAACCGGCTGCCGACTTTCCCGAAAATGCTCCAGCAGGCCGGGTATCAGACCGCGCTCATGGGCAAGTGGCATCTCGGGCAGGGGCCGGCCCATTGCCCCACCGGGTTCGACGACTGGGCGGTGCTGCCGGACCATGGCAACTACTTCAACTCGGACTTCATCTACAAGGATGGAACAGAACGCGTGTTGCCCGGCTACATTACCGATGTCATCACCGACCTCTCGCTGGACTGGTTGAGGAACCGCGACCAGAGCAAACCCTTCTGCCTGCTCACCCACCACAAGGCACCTCACCGGCAATGGCTCAGCGACGAGGCGCACGCCGGGATGTACCTCGGCGAGACGATACCGGAGCCGGACAATTTACAGGACGATTACCAGGGACGCGCCTTCGCGGCGAAGGCGGCGGCGATGCGGGTCGGCGTCCACATGCACCCGATGGATCTTCAATCCGAAATCAACCACAACCTGCCTGAAGCCGAACTGCGGGCGTGGGCCTACCAGCGCTACATCAAGGCCTACCTGCGCGTCGTCGCCAGCCTCGACGACAACGTGGGCCGCATGCTGGACTACCTCGACGCCGAGGGACTGACCGAAAACACCCTCGTCATCTACACCTCCGACCAGGGCTTCTTTCTCGGCGACCACGGCTGGTTCGACAAGCGCTTCATGTACGAGGAATCCCTGCGGATGCCCTTCCTGCTCCGCTACCCCCGCGAGGTCAAGCCCGGCAGCGTCAATGCCGACATGGTATCCAACCTCGACTTCGCGCCCCTGTTCACCGACCTGGCCGGCCTGCCGACGCCGGAGGAATTTCAGGGGCGCAGTTTCCGTCCCTTGTTGGAGGGGCGGACACCCGCCGACTGGCCCCAGTCGCTCTACTACCGATATTGGATGAACCGGGCGCACCACAACGTCGCCGCCCACTACGGCATCCGCACCCTGACCCACAAGCTGGTCTATTATTACTACGACGGCCTGGGCCAGCCGGGAACGGAAGAAGAGTTTCCGTGGGGCGCCCCGATTGTCGGCCGCGAACCGGAGTGGGAACTCTTCGACTTGGAGAAGGACCCCCGCGAAATGAACAACGTCGCCGACGACCCGGCCTACGCCGCTATCCGCCGGCAGTTGACGGAAGAACTACGCCATCTGCAGGCCGAGTATGGCGACAAACCCTACCCAATGGAACAACCATGAAATACATCCCCACCCAATCAACCGACCCGCTGCCCTGTCCCGATTACCAGGTCGTGGTCAATGGCCGACCCGTCACCGTCCACGGCGCCAAGAGCTGCCAGGCGCCGTTCCCGTTCAGGTGCTTCAAGGCCGGAACCCATCCCGGCATCAAACTGGCGCGGGCCGACGCCTGGGGCGGCCCCGCGCAGATCGCAGAGGCGGGCAACGCCCCCTATGCCTTCGCCTGCTTTCCCGCCGAAGGGCCGGTCACCGTCGAGATCAGCAGTTCCCTGCCTTTGGACAAGGTGCAGGTGCGTCCGGCTCGGGCGGCGACGGTCGAGCGGGTCGACAAGCACACGATGACCCTGAGGCTCGACGGCCCGGCGAAGCTCTCGGTCGAGCCGGACGGACGCCACGGCGGCCTGCTGCTCTTCGCCGACGCCCCCGAGACGGAGATTCCCGACGCCGACGATCCGAAGGTACACTCCTACGGTCCGGGGCTGCATCGGGCGGGGGTCATCGAGCTCAAAGACGGCGAGACGCTCTACCTCGCGCCGGGCGCGGTCGTCGAGGGCGGCATCTGCGCCAAGAATGCCAAAGACATTCGCATCCTGGGGCGCGGCATCCTCTGCGGCGATCCGTGGGGCTGGCGCGCCGGGCCGCAGTCGCACATGAACATGTTCAACGACGTGGAGAACCTTCACATGGAGGGCATCGTCCTGCGCTGCTCCTGGCAGTGGACGATGCGCACGATGGGCTGCCGCCATGTCACCTTCCGCAACCTCAAGCTCTGCCAAGGGAAGAACCTCAATGACGACGGCATCGATCCCTGCAGCACGAGCGACGTGCTGATCGAGGACTGCTTCATCCGCACGCACGATGACAACATCTCGGTCAAGGCCCACTGCGACGACCGCCGGCCGAGCGAACGCATCGAGATCCGCAACTGTCTGCACTGGAGCGATCTCTCCCGTATTCTCATGGTCGGCCCGGAGTCCCATGCTGACCGCATCGGCGACATCCACATGCACGACTGCGAGGTGATTTATCTCGGCCCGCCCGTCCGAAAGACCGGCTTTGGCGACTGGGACGGCTGCGCACCATTCGTCTGCATCGAGGCGGCGGAAGACAGCCTGATGGAGGACATCCTCATCGAAAACGTCGTGGTCCACCTGGATGAGGACCGCCACGGCAGGGACCTGATCAAGATCGAGCCGTGTCTGACCATCTTCAGCAAACGCAACACCATGGGGCGCGTGCGCAACATCACCTTCCGCAATATCGAGTGCCTCGGCCCCTGGCAGCCCCGTATCTGCATCTGGGGCAAGCACGAGGAGCACGATGTCCGGGGCGTGCGTTTCGAGAACGTCCGCATCGCCGGCGCGCTGCTGGAAGAGTCCTATCCGCAACTGAACATCAGTGAAACGTATGCCACGGACATTACCTTTGGATGAAGCGCCCTTCGGACAGACAAGACATCGGCCGTTCCCCTTCACCCCGCGCCTTCCTCGGTCTGGGCGTGCAGGCGGACTGCTGCATCTCGATCCCTGCGAATTAACCTTGATCTCAAGGGGATCATCAACAAACTCGAGAACATCACAATGAAAAACGATCATGAACTGACCCGGCAATCCGGAGATTTTACGCTTCGTCTTGAACGCGGCGACGATGCGCTTGCCCTTACCCTGACCGACCGCCGCACGGGGCGCGTGTGGGGCCCGGCGCCCCTGCTCGAACTCGAGGTGTACAGCAAGGCGGACTTCCGGGTCGAAACCCTCCGCAGCTACCGCATTGACAGGATCGAGCCCCTGGATGATGGATTCCATGTCATCGTCGGAGATGCCGCGCGCGGCATCCGGGTCGGCCTCTGGTGCCGTCTGGTCGGCGACGAAGTGTCGGTTTCGATGCAGATGTCCGAGGTTTATGAAGATACACCGGGCACGTACCGTCTCTTCTCCGTCATCGTTCTGCCCGGCCTGATGGCCGTGCATGGCGCGGAGAGCCGGCTCCTGTTGCCGCTGAACACGGGCATGCTCTGTTTCCCCGCAAACAAGCGGCAGCTTCGCGACCGCTTCATGATCTACGGCGAGCAGCCCCGCTGGGAGCTGCTGCCGATGCTGCCAGTCTTTGCCGCACAGGATGGCCAGGGCGGGCTGATCGGGCTGGCGCGTCAGGGCGCCGGGGAGACCGAGTGCCATGTCGCCACCGACGGAAAGGGCGGCGGCACAGTCGGCCTCGGGTTCTCGGTGCGGCAGTTCTGGCCGGATCCCGTCGAGAAAGCCGCGCGCGAACTGCGCCTGCGCGCCGTCGGCCCCGGGGAAGACCTGGTCACCTCCGCCGCCAAGCGCGTGCGGCGGCATGTGCTCGACGACCATGGCAAGCCCACGCTCAAGCAACGCGCTGCGGAATCTCCCGCCCTGGCCTCGCTGATTCCGGCTTACACGATAAAGCTCTTCCACGCCGTCGAAAACCGGGGCATCATGATGACCGGCAAGGAAAAATCCGATCCGGTTACCTTCAAGCAGGTCATGAATTTCGCCGAGGCAGGGGCCGGCCTTGACCGTCTCAAGGCGGCCGGGATCGACCGCGTGCACACCCAGAGCGTTGGCTTCAATCCCTCCGGCCATGACGGACTGTGGCCGAGCCGGTTTCCCATCGAAGAACGCCTCGGTGGCGAGGCTGCATTCCGGGCCTTGATCGCGCACGGCAAAACCCTGGGCTATACGATGAACGTGCACGACAATCAGTTGTCCTCCTACCGCCGCAGTCCGGACTTCCGCGAGGCCGAGATTGTGCTCGACCAGTGGGGAGGTCCGATGGCGCTCGGGGAATGGGGGGGCGGGCCGACCTATATCATCAACACTTTTGCGCGGCCCGGGGGGCACATCGAACGGGAGATGCGCGCGTTGCAGTCCCTGGGCCTGACCGGTTGCGCCTACCTCGACGGCATGGGCAATCCGCTCTACCGCGACTACAGCCCGGCCCACCCCATGACCCGCACCGGCTACGCCCGCGCGACCAACCTGCTGATCGAGAGTGCCCGCAATGTGTACGGCGCCGCCCAGACCGAATGCGGCTTCCTCTATTGCGCGATTGTCGCCGACGCTCTCTGCACCGGCGGCGAAGTCTGGCACGTGAAGGCGTGCTGGCCGGAGTGGCCGGTCACCGACCTGATGGACAAGCGCGTGCCGGTATGGGAACTCGCCCTGCACGGCCTGGTGCTCCATGAAAGCCAGGGGCTGGGGTGGTCCAACACCATGGAGTGCGTCCTCATGGGCGGACACCCGCGCGACGAGTGGTCGGCGCATCCCGGTATCATGCCGGTCCTCGACGACGCGCGCATTGCGCAGATCAAGGCCAAGTACGACATCTGCCTCGCCCGCTTCGGGCATTTGCAGACCGAGGAACTGCTGAGCTGGGACGAACCTGCCAACGGCGTACAGCGCACCCGCTTCGGCGATGGCACGGAGGTGGTCGCCGACTTCAATACCCTCGAACTCCGGATCAATAACGAAATCGTCAAACCAAACGCCAACTGACCGCATTACAGGCGGCACTAAAAAGAGATCGACCAAATGGGAGGAATACATAACACTAATCCGTGATGATTCGGGCGCACGCTCACAAGCTTGTCCACCGCCCCGGCGATGTGAGCGAACTCTTCGACCTGGTGAATGACCCATGCGAAACCCTCAACCACCATGGCGAGCCGGAATACGCGAAAATCCAGTCCGAGCTGGAGGCGCGCCTGCTGGATTGGCACATCCACACCAGTGATGTGACACCCTACGAACGCCAGAATCGCGGCTACCCGGAAGGACTGCAGGCACCATGAAAAAAGAAGACATAAAATCGATGCATCAAAAACCGAATATCCTTTTTGCCTTCGCCGACGACTGGGGGCGCTATGCCAGTGCCTACCGCGGTCTTCCCGGCGCGTCTCCCCTGAACGAACGACTGTCCACTCCCGCGGTCGACCGCATCGCCAGGGAAGGCGTACTTTTCACCAACGCTCTGGTGCCGGCGCCCACCTGCACCCCTTGCCGCAGTTCCGTGCTCTCGGGGCGCTACTTCTGGCAGACCCGCTTGGGCGCCATCCTGCAGGGGGCCGTGTGGGATGACACCATCCCGAGCTACCCGCGCATTCTCGCGCAGGCCGGTTACCACACCGGCGCCACCTGGAAGGTCTGGGGCCCGGGTGGCTATGCCAGTCTCGTCACCCCCTACGGCCCGGACGAGCACTATTACAACGGCGCCGGATCGGACTTCAACAACTTCTCCCACAGGGCCATGGCGCGGGTGCGGGAGGGAATGGCGGTGGAGGCGGCCAAGCAACCGCTCTATGACGAGGTGCGCGGCAACTTCCGTTCCTTCCTCGGCGCCCGCCGGGAGGGGCAGCCCTTCTGTTACTGGTGGGGGCCGACCAACACCCACCGCACCTGGGAGAAGGGGTCGGGGAAGACCCTCTGGGGCATTGACCCGGACACGCTCCAGGGCCGTCTTCCCGACTTCCTTCCCGACGTCCACGACATCCGCGAGGATGTCGCGGACTACCTCGGCGAATGCCAGGCGGTGGACCGGGGCCTCGCGGTTCTCATTGCCGAGCTCGAGGCGATCGGCGAACTGGACAACACCCTGATCGTGGTCAGCGGCGACCACGGCATCCCAGGCTTCCCCCGCGCCAAGTGCAATCTCTACGACATCGGCTGCGAAGTCGCTCTCATGGCCCGGTTGCCGGGCGCGATCCCCGCCGGACAGGTCGTGGAGGACATGACCAATCTGATGGATCTGGCCCCGACTTTTCTCGAAGCTGCGGGTCTGCCGCCGGATCCAGGCATGGCGGGCAGGAGCCTCTGGCCGCGGATGACCGGCCGGGCGGGACCGTCGGCCCGCGACTGGGTGATCACGGGGCGGGAGCGCCACGTCGCCACGGCACGCGATTGGAACCTCCCCTACCCCCAGCGTGCCATCCGCACCCGCGACTATCTCTACATCCACAACTTCGCGCCCGAGCGATGGCCCATGGGCGACCCCAAAGGCATGGACGACCCCGGCGCGCCCGCCATCGCCTGGAAGGCGCTGGAGAACAACACCTTCGCCGCCTACGCCGACATGGACGCCGGCCCCACCAAAGCCTGGATGGTCCATCACCGCGCCGACCCCGACCATGCGGCCAACTTCCGGCTCGGCTTCGGCAAGCGCCCCCGGGAGGAGCTCTACGACCTGCGCGCCGATCCGCACCACATGCACAACCTCGCGGACGATCCCGCGCTGGCCGATGAACTGCGGCGGCTGCGCGAGTTGCTGATGGCCGAGTTGCGCGCGCAGCGTGATCCCCGCGTCTGCGAGGACGACTGCCGCTACGAACACACCCCCTACACGGACATCGTTCAAAACGAACACCTGATGAACCGGGCGGAAGCGGCCGAACGGCTGGCCCGGGCGGGTCAATGATTTGAGAAACATACAACCGGAACGGGGAGTCTCCCCGCCCGTAAAAAAATGTCAAAGGACATACCCATGTGCAACGTAGAACAGCAACTCAAAGGTTTCGGAACGTATCGGTAATCGCCGCCATGTCTCTGGAAGCAGGCCATAAATAAGATGAAACACCCCCCCAACTTCCTCGTCTTCTGCGTTGACCAGATGCAGTCGTTTTGTCTCGGCTGCAACGGCCACCCAATGGTGAAGACCCCGAACATCGACGCGCTGGCGGCGCGCGGGGTCAACTTTAACCGCGGCTACTGCAACAACCCGGTCTGCATGCCCAGCCGCGCCACGATGATCACCGGCAAGACACCGCGCCAGCACGGCCTCTTGACCAACGGCAGTATCCTTTCGTCCGATGTGCCGACCGTCACCCACGCCCTGGCCGACGCGGGGTACCGCACGCACGGATCCGGCAAGTTCCACTTCCAGCCCGGCGGCGGATACTTCGGTGACAACATCCCCTCCGCCGAATGGTGGAAGCCCTGGTGGAACGGCGAGGGGAAACCCCTGCCAAGCCCCTATTACGGCTACCAGACCACCAATTTCGTCGGCTGGCACACCACAGAAGCGCGCGGCGAGTACCGGGAATGGCTGAAGCAGAACCATCCCGATTCTTCGCGCAAGCTGGCCAGGGATCAGGCCTACCACAGTTGCGGACGGGGATTCCGTATCGATATTCCGGAGGAGCACCACTACAACCACTGGATCGCCGACCGGAGCATGGCCTTTCTCGATGCACAGGCGAAAGATCAGCCCTTCTTCCTCTTCTGCAGTTTCCCGGATCCGCATTTCCCCTTTGGCGCCTGCCGCCCCTACAGCGAGATGTACGATCCGTCCACCTTGCCGCTCCCGTCCACGCTGGAAGAGCGGGGCGAGCCCTGCGCCTTTCTCGCCGGCAAATCCGGGCGCCCCGGACCGGAACATGAGGCCGAGATGCGGGAGATTCTGGCGCAGACCTACGGCATGATCAG
>CAZGNH010000148.1:0-3327 GCA_964527025.1 uncultured Chthoniobacterales bacterium
AGCATGACGTGTTCGAGGGTTTCGTTGTGACCGGCCACGTGTCCGCCCTCCTCGTCCCCCTGGGTCAGCAGGCGGTTTGCCGCCTCGCTGCCCGATTGGTTGACCGCCGCCAGCGCGACGGCCCCCGCCTGCGGCGCCACCCGCGCAATCTGCATTTCGTCCATTTCGCCGACAAAGCGCGAGGCGGCATTTCCAACCGCCGGCGCGTCGCCGCCAAGAAACAGCGGCCCCTCGATAGACGGCACCACCGCCTCGCCGGTTGCGGCTTCCTTTCCATTGACAAAAAGACGGACAGTGTTGGGGGCTTCGATAACCGCCGTCAGGTGGGACCACGCGCCTGCGGCGACCGGTTCCTCTGCAGAGACGGCGTTGGTCGAGCCGTCGGCTGTGACCTCGACGGCGGGCACCCCCTTCTCGATCACAACCCGCAGCGCGCCGGCGTCACCGGTCCGGCTCAGCAAAATTTGCCGCGCATCGGTCGCGGAGGGCTTCACCCATGCGGACCATGCCCAGTCACCGGACCGGGTCAGCAATTCCGACCCGGGAATTTCCACCGGATCGGCGCCGAGAAGCCGCAGTCCCGAGCCGATGATGGCCCCTTCGGATTGCGTGCCGGCTGTGAGGGCATTGTTGGCATTCGCGGTGGCATCCTGCGGCGGGGTGTTGCGTTCGGTGAAGTGGTAGGCCAGGGCGACGTCCTCGGGAAATGTGGCGGCGGGATCCGGCGCCCCCTCTTCCGTCGGCTCCGGATTGGCGAAATACATCCAAAAGTCCGTCTTCGCGCCGGGCTCGATGTCCGGGACACGCACCCAGACGAAGCCTTCGAGCATGAGAGTGTCCCACTTCTCGATGTGGTAGGGCAGGAGGGTCTTCTTGTCGGCGGCGACAAACCGGATGTCGGATCCATCCTCGCGGCCGGTGCCAAACGAGAAGTTCCCCTGGTGGAGACGGATGAGGACGACGGCATCGCCGACGGGCTCGGTGATCGCGCCGCCTTCGGTGGTGGTGTCGATGGCGAAGGGCTTGCGTGCGCCCCATGCCTTGTCCCACCAATCGTCGGCAGCCATGGCGGGCAGGCAGATGGAGCAAAAAACAAACACCGCCGCCGCGAGGGCGCCATGGCGTGACCGGAAAGGAAGACGTGGATTCATGAGTGGGTCAGAGCTCCCCCCAGAAGCGGAAGCTCACAAGCGGGTGCCCCGCGAGGGTCGGGTTTTGGGTGACCTGGGGAAAACCGACGGCGAAGGATGCGTTGAGGTGGTCGAGGATGCGCAGGGAGCTCCCGAAGCCATAGCTCCAGAGGGTGAACTCATCCTGCTGCTCGGGCAGCGGCTCGTTGAGCCATGCGGCACCCGCATCCACAAAACCAAAGAACCGCCACTCATTGGCCTCCGGTCCGATCCACGCCAGCAGAGACGGCGACCGCAACTCGAGCGTGCCGCAAACCGCGCTGTCGCCCAAAACTTCGGACTCCAGATACCCGCGCACCGTCGTCAGGCCCCCGAGGGAAAATTGCTCGCTGTCCACCAGCGGCATCCCCGCGGCCTGCCCCTGCAACTGCGCATAAATTTGGAACCCGAGAGGAAGGTCGCGCGTGACGCCGAAGGCACCACGGAAGGTCAGGAAGCTGCCGCGCGCTCCAAATCGCCGGTTGTCGAACTCGATTTCGTCGCTCCCGAGCCCCTGGAAACTGAAGGTCATCGCCGCATCAAGCTCGAGCTGGTAATCGCGCCCCATCCAAAACCCCGTGTAGGAGGCCACAAAGGGCCAGTAGGTCACCGGCGACCCGACAAAGTCCCCGTCCAAGAAAATGTCCTGCCCGAAGTGTTTGTAGTCGAAACCGAAGGCGGCCGTGTGGAAGAGGCCGGGGCGCCCCGGCAGGTCGATGAGGAGGCGCGCCCCGTAAATTTCGCCGTTGCCTGCGACCGCGCTTCCTCCAAGGGTCGAAACATCGCTGTTCTGGCGGATGCCCTGCAGCATCAACGTCAGCCAGTCAACCCCCGGAACCGGCGCCATGTAAAAAGCCGAAAAGACCAGGGCGTCATCAACCCTCTGGGGAGCAATTTGAAATCCGACGCCGGCCGTGTGGCCGAGCTGCCAGAGGTTGTCGTAGCGGGCGCTGATATCGAGCCGCAGTGGGGTTGTGTTTGCGCTGTAACGGTTGTTGAGCTCGACGCGGGCGTGAAACGGGAAGGTGTCCTGCACGACCAGATCCACATCGACGGTGCCCGGAACCGCCCCCGGCTTGAATTCGGGGGTCACCCGCAGGTCGGCCTTCCGGTTCAATGCAATCAACTCCCTCTGCACATCCTCGAAATTCGGGACGGCCCCCTCCGCCAACGAACGCGCCCGCCTGCGGATCTGGTCCGTATTGAAAAACCGCGATCCGGTCACCCGCAGCCTCCCGACCGGCGCCTCGGTCACATGCAAAACAATCACTCCCCCGCGCCCCCGCTGCTGCGGGACGTTCACACTCACAGTCTGATACCCGCGGTCCCGGTAGGTCTTCTCAAGCGCCGTCCGCGCCCCCTCGACATCATCTGCCGTCCGACCGGGCCCCAAATACGAATAGACCGCCTTCTCGACATCCTCCCGCGGCAGCTTGGTCGCCCCCACTACCCGATACTCGCGTATCAACATCCTCCCATCCGACTCCGCAGGCGGCTCCTCAGCCGCCTGCTCCGCAACATCACCCGCAGGAAGCCCGTCCCCCTCGAAGGCTCCATACCCGGCGGGAGGCCACCACCCCGCGACAACCCCCGCCGCCAACAGCGACACAAGCAACCTCGACAGACCGCCAATGCGGCCTGTCGCCTCTGAAATTGATCCCGGCATGGATGCCTACAAGCATCAACGCCGCCCCAAATCAGGCAAACCCGGACATGTTACGATTTTGCAACAGAACCCAAAGCCGGTTTTTCAACCGCCACCCCGCCAAGCCTCAACGCCCCGACGCCGGAACACTCAGCAAAATCGCATGCCGCCCCCCGGACGTCACCCCCGCAGGAAAGACAAATCCCCGGCTCGGCGGAGGCCGCACATGGATGTGTACCTGATACTTCCAATCCCCGTTGAACGTGTACCTGCGCCCCCCGCGCTCAAGAAAAAATGGCCCCGTCCCCGAACGCTCGGTCACCTTGATATGGTGCCCCGGCCATGCAATCATCTGCTCAAGGGCCTTCCAAAGGGCCTTCTGGGTCTCCACCTCCGCCCCCTCAAACTCAAAACACCCCACCAACGCCCCCCAATCACGCGTCTTCAAAGCCACCCGCAAATCAAAAATCATTTCATCCCGCGTCCGCGCATCCCCCCCCTCCCCACAATATC
>CAZGNH010000149.1:0-2117 GCA_964527025.1 uncultured Chthoniobacterales bacterium
GGGCGGGCGGATTTTCACGGTGGTCGGGCGCTACTGGGCGATGGACCGCGACCGCCGGTGGGACCGCAACAAACTCGCATGGGATGCGATCGTGCTCGGGCGCGGCGAAAAGGCCTCCGGGTCGCCCGCCGATGCGGTGCGCGCCCGCTATGCGGAGGGCGAGACGGACGAATTCCTCAAGCCGCTTGTCTTCGAGGCCGCCGATGAACAGCGCGTCCGCGACGGCGACGTCGTCCTGTTTTTCAACTTCCGCGCGGACCGGGCGCGCCAGTTGTCGAAGGCGTTCATGGAGGCGGACTTCGACGGGTTCGACCGCGAGGCAACCCCCCGCGTCCACTACGTGACCCTCACCCGATACGACAAAACGTATTCATGCCCCGCCGTCTTCGGCCCGCAGGTCCTCGACAAAATCCTCGGCGAAGTCGTCAGCGCAGCCGGCAAATCCCAGCTCCGGATCGCCGAAACGGAAAAATATCCGCACGTGACGTATTTTTTCAATGGGGGTGTCGAGGCCGCCTTCGACGGCGAGGAGCGCCAGATTATCCCTTCGCCCAAGGTTGCCACCTACGACCTTCAGCCCGAGATGAGCGCGCCGGAAGTGACCGACAAAGTCCTCGAACTTCTCCCGGAAAAAGATCTGGTCATTCTCAATTTTGCGAATCCCGACATGGTCGGGCACACGGGGGTCGTCGAGGCGGGGGTGCGCGCGGTCGAAATGATCGACGCCTGTGCGAAGCGGGGGATCGAGAAGGTGCTGGCGCTCGGTGGCAGGGCTCTCGTGACGGCCGACCATGGCAACTGCGAATGCATGCGCAACCCCGACGGTTCCCCCAACACCGCCCACACCACCAACCTCGTCCATGTCATCTACGTGGCCGCCGATGCCCCGCAATACACCGTGCGCGACGGCATCCTGGCCGATGTCGCCCCCACCCTGCTCGACATGTTGGGGCTCCCGAAACCCGCCGAAATGACCGGGTCCTCGCTGCTGGTCCGCAAGGCGGGTTGAGATTAACCCGGCATGGATTTGCAGTGTTCACCTCACGTTCGGCTCTGACAAGCAGAGCCCTCCAGCAGAGGTCCGACGTGTACAGCCGGTGGTTGGGAATCGGAGGGCGGGAATCCCGTTCGGCAAGCAGCCCGAAATGCGGGCATGATTCCTGCGTGCAGGGGAGGGGGGACTTTTTTGGTTGCATCCCATGCGAATCGGTCTCCTTTATAGCCGCGCATTTCACGTGAACAACACATCGACCAACTCCAATCCGCCGCGGTCGGGTCCTCCACCGGCCCAGGGGCTGTATTGTCCCGGGCAGGAGCATGATTCCTGCGGGGTGGGGTTTTTATGCCACCTGAAGGGGGCGGCTTCGCACGGGATTGTGAGCGATGCACTCCAGATGTGCCGCAACATGGACCACCGGGGCGGATGCGGGTGCGATCCCGACACGGGCGATGGCGCGGGGATCATGATGCAGGTGCCGCACCGGTTTTTCCAAGGGGTGGCCGCGGAGCGGGGCTTTGAGTTGCCCGGGGCGGGGGCCTACGGGGTGGCCTTCGTGTATATGTCGCCGGAGCCGGCACATGCGGAGGCGGCGATGCGCCTTGTCGAGAGGGTCGTGCGGGACGAGGGGCAGCGGGTGCTCGGGTGGCGGGATGTACCGGTGGTCAGCCGGATCCTGGGCAAGGCGTCCCGCGCGAACGAACCCGCCATGAAGCAGCTTTTCATCGGGCGGGATCCGGCCCTTGCCGGCGACGCGGCCTTCGACCGCAAATTGTATCTGATCCGGCGGGTTGCGACCGATCTGGTGCGCTACCGCGATGTTCCCGGCAGCGATCACTTCTACGTGGCCAGCCTTTCGGCGCGCACGGTCATCTACAAGGGCATGCTCACCACCGGGCAGCTCTGCGAATATTTCCCCGACCTGCACGACCCCGCCATGGAAACGGCCATGGCTTTTGTCCACTCGCGCTTCTCGACAAACACTTTCCCAAGCTGGCCGCGCGCCCAGCCGTTCCGCACAATGTGCCACAACGGTGAAATCAACACCATGCGCGGCAACGCCAACTGGATGGCCGCCCGCCAGTGCCTGTTCAGCGGCGGCCCCCTCGGCCCCGACATC
>CAZGNH010000150.1:0-3017 GCA_964527025.1 uncultured Chthoniobacterales bacterium
TTCGCGGGCGGGGGCCGACGACCTCTGGCGCACGGTGATCAAGTCGTATCCCGTGGCCACACACGCGCACACGGTCGAATACCGCCTGCAGACGCGCGAGGCGCTGGACAAGCTCTTCGGCAGCATCGAGCGCGCGTTCACCACCGGCCGGGGGGAAACCTTCAAGCCTTGAGCGAGCCCTTCCACAAGCCGCGTCACGAGTGCGGTGTGTTCGGGGTGTTCGGACACCCGGATGCCGCGATGCTGGCGTATTACGGACTTTTCGCCTTGCAGCACCGCGGCCAGGAGAGCGCCGGCATCGTCACGGCGAAGGGTTCCGACAGTCCGTTCACCACGCGCAAGGGCATGGGCCTCGTCGCCCAGGTCTTCAGCCCGCAGGACCTCGAGGCCCTCACAGGCACCCGCGCGATCGGACACGTCCGCTACTCGACCACCGGCTCAAGCACCCTCCTCAACGCCCAGCCGCTCGTCGTCAACACCGCCCGCGGCCAGATTGCCATCGCCCACAACGGCAACCTCGTCAACGGCGCCGAACTGCGCGCCGAGCTCGAGGCCAGCGGATCGATCTTCCAGACGTCGGTGGACAGCGAGATTGTGCTGCACCTGCTTGCGCAGCCGCGCGACGCGGCTTCGGTGCTGGGCGTTCTGCGCAAGCTCGAGGGTGCCTTTTCGGTGGTGCTGATGGGCGAGCGCGAGATCATCGGTTTCCGCGATCCGCACGGGTTCCGTCCGTTGTGCATCGGGAAGAAGGACGGCGCGTGGGTGCTGGCCAGTGAAAGCTGCGCCTTCGACCTCATCCAGGCACGGTTTGTCCGCGACGTGGAGCCCGGGGAGATCGTCATCATCGACAACGGGGGCCTGCGCAGCGAATGGCCCTTCCGCACAGGGTGCAGCGCTTTCTGTATCTTCGAATATGTCTATTTCGCGCGTCCGGACTCGAACATCGGGGGCAGGAATGTGGGCAAAACGCGCGTGGCCATGGGGCGCGCGCTCGCGCGCGAGTGCCCGGCGGAAGCCGATCTCGTCGTGCCCGTGCCCGACTCGGGCGTCTATGCGGCCCTCGGATTCGCCGAAGAGCTGGGCATTCCATTTTACCCCGCCTTCGTCCGCAACCACTACATCGGACGCACCTTTATCCAGCCCACCCAGCGGATCCGCGACTTCAACGTGCGGGTCAAACTCAACCTGATCGGCGAAGCCGTGCAGGGCAAACGGGTCGTCGTCGTCGACGACTCGATCGTGCGGGGAACCACCGCCCGCGCGCGCGTGGTCAATCTGCGCGAGGCCGGTGCCAGCGAGGTGCATATGCGCATCAGCTGCCCCCCCCACCGGTTTGCCTGCTACTATGGGATTGATTTTCCCGATCCGGACAAGTTGCTGGCCAACCAGTGTTCGCCCGAAGAAATCCGCAAATACCTCGGGGCCGACTCGCTGGGCTACTTGAGCCCCGAGGGTATGGTCGCCGCGACCGGGCGCCCGGGCACGGATCTCTGCTCCGCATGCTTCACCGGAAACTACCCGGTGCCCTACAACGCGTCCTTCGACAAACTCATCATGGAACGGCGCGCCGGCGGCGCCCGGCTCATCGACCAGGAGGAGAAACTGCCCCTGTGAAAAAATCCAAAGCCTATGCCAAAGCGGGCGTGGATGTGGACCTTGGCAATGCGGTCAAGGGGGGAATCCAGGAGATTGTCCGCAGCACGCACGGCCCGGAGGTTCTCGATGGCATCGGGGGCTTCGGCGGGCTGTTCCGCCCGAACCTGCGCGGCTTGAAAGAGCCCGTCCTCGTGTCAAGCACCGACGGGGTCGGCACAAAACTCAAAATTGCCTTTGCAACCGGACGCCACGACACGGTCGGCCAGGATCTCGTCAACCATTGCATCAACGACATCGCGGTCACCGGCGCCCGCCCGCTCTTTTTCTTGGATTACATGGCGGCGGGAGCACTGGATGCGGGGGTTTTCCGGCAGGTATTGCGCGGGTTTGCGAAGGCGTGCAAGGCGGGCGGGTGCGCATTGATTGGCGGGGAGACGGCGCAAATGCCGGGAATGTATCGTCCCGGCGAGTACGACTTGGCGGGCACGATTGTCGGGTTGGTGGACCGTGCAAAAATGCTCGACCCGAAGGCGGTGCGACCGGGCGACGCGCTGGTCGGCCTGCCCTCGAACGGCCTCCACACAAACGGCTATTCGCTGGCGCGAAAAATCTTTTTTGAAACGATGGGTTTGCAGCCGGGGTCGCGGCTTCCAGAATTGTCGGGCGATCTTGGCACCGAGCTGCTGCGGGTACACCGCAATTACCAGCCCCTGATGGCCTCGCTGCCGGCGGGACTCGTGAAGGCGGCGGCCCACATCACGGGCGGTGGACTTGTGGACAACCTGCCCCGTGTGCTGCCGGAGGGCTGCCGGGCGGACGTGCGGACCGGTTCGTGGCGGGTGCCGCCGCTTTTCCGTTTGCTTGAGGACGGCGGGGGAGTCGATGTGGCCGAGATGTATCAGGTTTTCAACATGGGGATCGGGATGGTGTTGGTTGTTGGCCGCAACCGGGTGGACGAAGCGGTTGGCTTGACCCGCGGCCGTGTGATCGGGGAAATTGCGGCTGGGCGGCGCGGGACGGGGTTGGTGTGGCCCGGGGGGGCGTGGGGGGCGATGAAATTTTGGAAAAGCAGGCGCCGGGCACTGGGGATCGGGCTGGGTGTCGGGGTGGCCGGGGCCTTCGCGCTGGCCTTCCGGCACGGGTTGCGGCGCCCCGCGCGCTTCCCGCTGCCCGATGACCTCTCCCCCGCCATCTTTGCAAGGAGGCTTGCGCAGACATCGCAGGGGGATGTCGTGTACCACGTTTCCGGTTCGGGAGAGCCGGTGGTTTTTTTGCACGGGATGTATCCCGGTGCGTCGTCCTATGAGTGGTCGAAGGTGTATCCGCGGTATGTGCTCGGGCGCGAGGTGATTGCGGCGGATCTGCTCGGGTTCGGGGAGTCCGAGCGCCCGAACCGTGCGTTGGATGCTTCGGATTACTCC
>CAZGNH010000151.1:0-5945 GCA_964527025.1 uncultured Chthoniobacterales bacterium
GAGGCGGAGGCTGGCGTTGGCGATGGAGGTGGTGAGCAAGCCGGTGGTGTTGCTGGCGGACGAGGTGACGAGCGGGCTGGATCCGCAGGCCGATGACGAGATTGTGCGATTGATGCACGGTCTGTCGCGGACGGGCGGGCGGGTGGTGCTTTCGGTCACGCACAGTCTGCGTCACATCGAGCTTTACGATTCGGTGGCGGTTCTTTTTGGCGGTGTGCTGGCGTATCACGGGCCGCCCGAGTATTTGAGCCATTATTTCCGGTGCGAGGATCCGCAGGATTTGTTCGGGCGTCTTGAGACGCGCGAACCCCACGAGTGGGGGCTTTCGTGGAAGAAGCACCGGGCGGCTTTTGCGGAGGCCGTGCAGGGGCGGGTGGACACCCGGCTCGAGAAGGTGCATTTCGAGAGCGAGGGCGGTGTCGGGGAGGGTGCCGACGAGGAGAAGGAAACGCATGGGGGGGAGGCCGCTCCGCGCGAGGCACCGGCGGTGCCAGGTGCCGCGGCGCAATTCCTGACCCTCTTCACGCGCCGGCTGAAGATTTTTTCGCGTGACACGCCGCAGCTTCTCCTTCAGGCGGGACTCATTTTCGGATTTCCCCTGCTGGTGGCGGTCTTTGCCCTCAACGGCCTGCCCGCCGTCCAAAACCTCTCGATGGGTCTGAACCTCGATTTGGTCCAGCAGCTCCACGAAAACATGCAGTTCCTTGTGCAAGGCAGCAAAATCGGCAGTCTCGTTTCGGGCATCATCATGTTCCAGGTCATCCTGCTGACCCTGATGGGCGCAAACAACTCGGGCCGCGAGATCGCCTCCGAGCGGCTCATTTTTGAGAAAGAGAAGCTGGCGGGGCTGCACCCGGTGGCCTATGTGGCCAGCAAGGCGGCGTTCCTTTCCCTGCTGGTGCTGGCCCAGTCGGTTTGGATGGGGGTTTTTGTGCATTACGTGTGCGGTTTCCCGGGTGCGCTGGGGGCGCAACTTGTCTTTTTGATTGCGGTGAACGCGGCGATGACCTCCGTGTGTCTGGCCATATCGAGTTTGATGCAGTCGGCGGGGCAGGCTTCGCTTGTTTCGATTTACCTTGTCGGGTTCCAGCTTCCGCTGTCGGGGGCGGTGCTGGCGCTGCCGGACTGGGCGGCGACGCTCACCCGGCCCTTTATCGCCGCCTACTGGAGCTGGTCGGGCATTCTCCAGACCCTGCGCGGCGAGCGCTACTACGACATCGTGCAAACGGTCGTGCAGACCGCCCTGTCCCCTGCGGCCCTCTGCCTCTGGGTGCTGCTCACCCACATCGCCGTGGGACTCATCGTCGCCCTCGTGGGGTGCCAGAGGACTCTGTTTCGCTGAGGGGAAGCCGCGCGCGAATGGTGCCGGCTTCAGGCATCCTGATCCCCCAAAGGTGGATTTCGATAGGAGCCGAAAAAAGAATGGCGCGTTTGCGGGTGTAGAGCATCTACCCGGAACCGCCGTGATCCATTACGGAACATCGAACATCGAACATTGAACATTGAACATCGAACGAAGAACGAAGTTCAATGTCCGGCTCATCCAATGCGCACTGCGCGGGTTTTGTCGAGACGGAGAACACCTGCCTCTCCCGGCGGAAGCACGGCCTTCGGGTCGGAAAGTTTTTCCCCGCGCCACTGGATGCTGCCGCCGGCGATGAGGCGGCGGATATCGGCGCGGGATTTGTTCATGCCGAAGCACGATCTGTAGGCTTCGACGGCGAGGCTCACGATGTCGCGGGCGTCGTCACACGGGGAGAAGCCGGGGAGGTCGGCGTGGTCGAGGTCTTTGCGGGCGAAGCGGGTTTCGAACTCGCGCCGGGCATCGGCGGCGGCGGCTTCTCCGTGGAAGCGGGCGGCGATGCGCGCGGCAAGGCGTTTTTTGGCCTCCATGGGGTGCAGTGCGGAAGGCACTGGCTCGCGCAGCAGGAGCCGGTGGTAGCCGGCCATCAATTCATCGCTGATGCTCATGAGCTTGCCGAACATGTCGGCGGCGCTCTCGTTGAGCGAAACGTAGTTGCCGAGGCTTTTGCTCATTTTCTGTTTGCCATCGAGGCCCGCGAGGATCGGCATCGTGAGGGCCACCTGCGGGTCCTGCCCCTCCTCGGCCTGCAGATCCCGGCCGACCAGGATATTGAAGAGCTGGTCGGTGCCCCCGATCTCGACATCGGCCCGCACGACGACCGAGTCCCATCCCTGCATGATCGGATATTGGATTTCGTGCGCGCGCACGGGCCGCCCGGCGTTCATGCGCTCGCGGAAGTCCTCGCGCTGGAGCATTTGCTGGAGGGTGACGCGGCTGTTGAGACGGATGACCTCCTCGAATCCCATGGCCTCGAACCACTCGCCGTTGAAGACAAGGCGCGTGCGCTCGCGCAGGAGGATTTTGAACGCCTGGTCCTGATAGCTTTTGGCATTGGCGAGCACTTCCTCGTGCGTGAGCTGCGGGCGCGTGGCCGATCGTCCGCTCGGGTCGCCGATCATGGCGGTAAAGTCGCCGATAATCAGGACGGCATCGTGGCCGGCGTCCTGAAATTGCCTCAATTTGTCGAGGACAACCCCGTGGCCGAGGTGGATATCCGGGGCGGTGGGATCGACCCCGAGTTTGACCCGAAGGGGGGTGCCGGCGGCAAGTTTGGCGCGCAGGGCATCGGGGCTGATGACCGTGTCCGCGCCCTCGCAGAGGGCTTCGGCTTGGGCCGGACCGATCTCGTGGCATTTTCGGGCGGTTTCGCTCACGCGGCGACCTTAACGGGGGGCCCCCGCCGTGGGCAAGCGCCGAACACCCGCTTGCATCGGAGCAAAATCTCGGCCATGGTTGTGGAGCCGGCGCGGAAAGTGCGCGGCGCATTTTTCCACCAGCGAATGAAGACCACGTTTTCCGCCCGCATGAGCGAGGCGTTGATCGACGACAACTACCAGCGGTGGCTGGACAACCCCGATGCGGTCACGCCGACGTGGGCCGCCTTTTTTGAGGGCTTCGAATTGGGGAGCGCACGCATTGCCGAGGGTGCCGACGGCGGAACGCCCCCGGCTGCCGGAGGCGCCACCTATCTGCAGACCCGGGTGGATTCTCTTGTGTATGCCTACCGGACGATGGGCCACTCGGTGGCCGATCTTGATCCACTCGACGACATGGTCCGGGAAAACCCGCTCCTCGAGCTGCGCGAGCTGGGATTCGACAGGAAAGACCTCGATCTGCGTGTCTCGAGCCGGTTCTTCCGCGATGGCAGGGAGATGACCCTGCGCGAGATGATCGCGGAGCTGCGCGCCATTTACTGCGGGACCGTCGGCGCGGAATTTGTGCACATCCAGAATCCGCGTGTCAGAAACTGGGTGCGCGACCGGCTTGAGAACCGGGACCTTTCCTTGCGCGAGGACGCCGCCCTGCACCGCGACATCCTCCGCCAGCTCCACGAAGCCGAAACATTCGAAAATTTCCTGCACACCACCTATGTGGGCAACAAGCGCTTTTCTCTCGAGGGAGGCGAGCCGCTGATCCTTGCTCTCGATGCGGTTTTGCAGGCGTGTCCGCGCGGGGGGGTGCGCGAGATTGTGCTCGGGATGGCCCACCGGGGGCGCTTGAACGTGCTGGCCAATTTCCTCAACAACCCCCTCGAAGTGGTCTTCAACGAATTCCACGACAATTTCGCCCCCGAGCTGGTGGGGGGAAACGGCGACGTGAAATACCACCTCGGCTACCTTGTGACGCGTGAGACCCGCTCCGGCGATGAGGTCGGGATCCGCCTTGCGGCCAATCCTTCGCACCTTGAGGCCGTGGGCCCGGTTGTGCAGGGCAAGGCCCGTGCGCGCCAGCGGGTGCGCGGCGACACGACCGAGCGCAAGGCCGTCCTGCCCGTGTTGATCCACGGCGACGCCGCCTTCATCGGCCAGGGGGTCGTCGCCGAGACATTCAACATGTCGCAGCTTCCGGGCTATCGGACGGGCGGCACAATCCACATTATTGTCAACAACCAGATCGGTTTCACGACCATGCCGGCCGATGCGCGCTCGACCATCTACTGCACCGACATGGCCAAGATGATCGAGGCGCCCATTTTGCACATCAACGGGGACGATCCGCTGGCGGTCATCGAAATGGCCAAGCTCGCGCTGGATTTTCGTCAGGAGTTCGGGCGCGACGTGGTGCTGGATATTTGCTGTTACCGCCGCCACGGCCACAACGAAGCCGACGAACCCAGCTTCACCCAGCCCAACCTCTACACGAAGATCAAGGAGCACCCGTTGCCGACCGAGGTGTTTCTCGATCGCATCGCGCCGCTGGGGACGGTCACTCCGGAAGAGGCCGCCGCCATCAAGGCCGGGTCGGTCAAGGAGCTCGGGCAGGCGCATGAACTGACAAAAAAGAGTGCCGCCCGCGCGCGCAATGCGTTTGCGGAATCCACCGCCATCTTCCAGCTTCCCCACTCGCACGCCCCGGTCGAAACCGCCATCTCCCCGGAAACTCTTGAGAAGATCGTCCGCGCCATCACGTCGGTGCCCGAGGGTTTCCGCATCCTGCCAAAAATCCGGCGCATCCTGCTTGACCGGCGCCTCCAGGTCTGGAAGGCGGGCGGTCCTTACAATTGGTCCTTTGCCGAGGCTCTTGCCATCGGGTCACTCTTGATCGAGGGGACGCCGGTACGGCTATCGGGTCAGGACAGCCGCCGTGGCACGTTCAGCCAGAGGCACAGTGTTCTGTACGACGAGGTCACGCGCGAGCGCCACATCCCGCTCTTGAACATCGACCCCGGCCAGGCCCGGTTCTGCGTTTACAACAGCCCGCTCTCGGAGTTCGCCGTGCTGGGGTTCGACTACGGGTATTCGGTCGAATTCCCGTCGATGCTCTGTCTGTGGGAAGCGCAATTCGGGGACTTCGCAAACGGCGCCCAAATCATCATCGACCAGTTCATCGCGGCCGGGGAGTCGAAGTGGCGCCAACCCAGCTCGATCGTTTTGCTCCTGCCGCACGGCTACGAGGGGCAGGGACCCGAGCACTCAAGCGCCCGCCCCGAGCGGTTCCTGCAGCTCTGTGCCGAGGAAAACATGCAGGTCTGCAACCTGACAACTCCCGCCCAATATTTCCACGCCCTGCGCAGGCAGGTTTACCAAGGCTACCGCAAGCCGCTGGTCATCATGACCCCCAAGAGCCTCCTCAACCATGAAATGGCGGTTTCGCAGACCGCAGATTTCACCGGCGCGCATTTTGAGGAGGTGCTTGGCGATCCGGGAGCCGGCGACCCCGCCGCCATCGAAAAAATCATCTTCTGTTCCGGCAAGGTATACTACGACCTCGTGCACCACCGCACCGAACACCACCTCGAAAACAAGGCGGCCATCCTGCGCATCGAACAGCTTTACCCCCTCCACGACGCCCTCGTCCGCGAGCTGGCGGCACCCTTCGTCAACGCCAAAAAAGTCCTCTGGTGCCAGGAGGAACCCGAGAACATGGGGGCATGGACCTACATCCTGCCGCGGCTGTTAAATCTCTTTCCGGGGTATATCCACTTTGCGGGACGTCCGCCGAGCGCCAGTCCGGCCACCGGCTCGATGCAGGTCCACCGGGAGCAACAGGAACACCTGGTCAGGGAGGCCTTCGAACGATGAACCGGGGTCCGGCTCCCGCCCGAAAAAATCCTCTCTTCAGGCTTTCTTCCCAGAGGGGAATCCTGCCATTGTCTGATTGCGCATGAGCACCGAAGTGAAAATTCCGGCCGTTGGCGAGTCGATCTCGAGCGGCATCCTCTCCGTCTGGCACAAAGACGAGGGGGCATCCGTCCAGTCGGGCGAAATCCTCTTCACCCTCGAAACCGACAAGGTGTCGACGGAGGTCAATGCCCCCGAATCGGGCCTCCTGCGCCGCAAGGCCGCCGAAGGCGAAGAAGTCAAAATCGGCCAGATTGTCGCCGTCATCGAGTCGGGCGGCGAGCCGTCCCCGCCGCCTC
>CAZGNH010000152.1:0-1675 GCA_964527025.1 uncultured Chthoniobacterales bacterium
TTCGGAGGGTTCAAGCGCGATGATTCCGTGCATCGAGGATTCAAGCACACGGTCGAGTTCCCTGCGGCTGCGCGCCGAGGAAAGGAAAAACATGGTTGCAAAAAATGCGCAGGGAACCAGCAGCACCATTGCCGCAATGGTCACGGCCGCCCGGTGCGTGAGAAAACCAATGGCCAGCTCCGTGGCAAGCATCAGAAGCGCCGCTGTCGCCAGGCCCGCCAGCAACGGCAGCAACCTTTCCCACGAACGCGACCGAAAAGACATGCTCCGATTCATGGACGTTCTCACGATGGTGCGCACGCAAATTCCCCGGATTCTTCCGCCGGGGCAGGAACCCGCCACCGCCGCCGCAGACCGGCAATCCACCGCAACCGGACGGGCATCCGCACAAGGAGCCGCATGTGCGTGCCCACCAGCAGGGCCGTGTCTCTCCCGTAACGGAAATGGGTCACCCCGCCCTCCTCCGGCCGCGGATAACGGACCTTCACGGGACGGTTGACCGGACGGACGCCCGCCCAGTACAACCGCACCACCGCCTCGGTGTCGAAGTCGTATCGCCGTCCGTGCCGCGTCCGCCCCATTTCCCTGAGCGTCTCGGCAATCGGATAAACACGGAACCCGAACAGCGAGTCCGCAACGCCTCCCCAAAGGGTCTCGAGACCCGTGAAGAAGTTGGCAATCCTCCGCCCGTGGATGCGTTCCCGCGGGGCGTCCGGCCCGAAGACCGGAACCCCGAGCACCATCGTCACCGGGCCGTGGGAAGCCGCGGCCAGGAAGTCGCCGATATTCGAGGCGGGGTGTTGGCCGTCGGCATCCATCACGAGGGCATGCGTGAACCCGCGGGCCGTCATGGCCCGCATCGCATCCAGCACCGCCTGCCCTTTGCCCCCGTTGCGGGCGCGTTCGATGATCCGCAAACCGGGGTTCTCCGCGGCGAGGGGACGCAGTTCCCGCGCGCTGCCGTCGGTGCTTCCGTCGACGACCGCCCACACGTCGGGGCAACGGGCCAGGGCCTGTGCCGTGGTGCGCGCAAGCATGCGTCCGCTGTTGAAGCTCGGCAGGATCACCCCTGCCTTGAATGCGGCGGCGGCGGGGATTCTTCCGCCGCAACCCGCGTCCGAACCTGTCCCCACTGCTCCTCCCTTCAACGCAGGTTGACCGCCACCCTCCGGACCCCCGGCACCGCAAAGGCCGCATCCACAAAAGCCGCAACCCGCGCCCTGTCGGTCTCTGCAGGCACATCCAGAGCGACCTCCCCGGAGCTCACCCGCGCCGAATCCGCGACATCCGCACCGCCGTCCGCCTTGAGAGCCGCCCGCAGCGCACTCAAGATGATCGCATCCTCGTAGAGGCCGGGACTTGCCTGGGGGAGTTCCCCGGCACGGACAAAAGCAAGTTGTCCCGGAGATTCGGATTCAAGCACTCCACCGCGGATGGGCGGTGCGGGATCCGTGTCGGGTTGCGGTGTGGATGGAGGCGGGGGGAGTGCTGCGGGAGGGGTCGTCGCGATTTGCGGGCGCGGAGATGGGGACGGCCTGGCAGCAGGCACGCGCGGCGGGGAGGGCTTCACGGTGCTCACGGGCGGTCGCACGACCTTGGCAGGCACCTCCGCGACAACGGGCTCGCGGACCGTGGCTTCCGACGGCGCGGCACAGCCGCCAAACAATATCCCCAC
>CAZGNH010000153.1:0-1773 GCA_964527025.1 uncultured Chthoniobacterales bacterium
GGGGGGGCGGGGGGGGGGGGGAAGGGGGGGGGGGGGCGGGGGGGGGGGGGGCCCCCCGGCCGGGGGCCCCGCGTCGGGAGTCTGCGCGGCGAAATTTCCTCCGCCGCCGGACGCCGGGAGGCCGCGGAAACCCGCCTGCGCCTGATCGATGGAGAATCGCAGGCCGCTGACCGCGCCACGGACGGCATCACGGAATCCCTCGAATCTCTCGCCCGGCGCCAGACGGCCATCGAGGAATCGGTCCGCGCGGCGCAGGAGGGGCAGGCCGCTGCCGCCAGATCCTACGAGGAGGCCCAGCGCGCGCGGCAGGAGGCCGAATATGCCTTGAATACCGCATCGAAGGAGGCCGCCGCCGTCGAATCCCGTCTTGAGGTCCTTCGCCAGCTTCAGGACCAGGGTGCTGGATACGACCACGGCACCCAGGCTCTTCTCAAGGGCGTCGATGATCCGGATCTCCACAGGGCCGCGGTGCTGGGCGCAATGGCCGATGAGATCCGGGTTGCACAGGATCTGATTTTGCCCGTCGAAGCGGCTCTGGGCCGCGCCCTGCAGGCGGTGCTTTTCAAGGATCCGGAGGCGGCCCGCGCGGCCATGGAATCCCTTGCCGCGCGCAGGCTCGGGCGCGCTGCCGCCATTCCCTGTGACTGGGTGGCCGATGAAAGCCCGTCCGGTGATTTGCCCGCGGGAGCCCGTGCGTGGGCGTCGGACGCGATCGAGGGCACGGGGCACGGGGCACGGCTGGCAAGGTCGCTGCTCTCCGGGGTCGTAATCGCCTCCTCTCTCGAAGATGCCTTCCAAATCCGCCATGACCGCCCCGGCACGGCCGTCGCAACCCTGCACGGCGAATTCATCGACCGCACGGGAATCATCCACGGAGGACGCTCGGGCGAAACCTCCGGTCACTCGGCCCTCGCCCGCAAAGCCGAAATCGAATCCCTCGAACGCGACCTGGCCGCCGCCATCGCAACCCTCGAACTCCGCACCACCGCGCGCACCCGCGCCCTCGACGCTCTCGACGCAGCACAAACCGCACTCCTCGAATCCAAGGAAATCCTCCAGTCCCGCCAGGTCGAACAAGCCTCACGCCTCAGCGAACGCCAGGTGCTCGAACGCCAGATCGCCGATCTCGGGGCCCGCCGCGCCGCCTTCCAACGCGAGGTTGCCGAACTCAGAAAATCCCTCGAAGTTGGTGCATCGGCCATCAACGAACTCGAAAGCGGCATCCGCGACGCGCTGTCCGGAATCGAATCGGTCCGCGAGCGCAGGGCCGCCGCAGAACGGGACGCCGGATCGGCCCGCGAACGCGAAGCCGCGGCCGTCGAAGGCCTCAGCACGGTGAAAGTCGCCGCCGCCATGGAACGCGAACAGCAGGAGAGCCTCGCACGTCAGCGCGGCCCGATGGCCGCCCGCATGGAAGAACTCGCCGATTTGCTCGAGAGCCGCCGGACCGACATCTCGGCCTGTGAACGCAAAATCGATGCGCTCAACGAGGAAAGCGCCCGCCTCAAAACCTCCCTCGAAGATCTCTCGTCGCGCCGCACCGGACTGGAAGGCGGCCTCGAAGCCGCCACCGCCGTACGCGACGACCTGCGCTCCCAAACGGAAGCCGTCGAAACCGCCCTCAAAACCGCACGGGCCCAAATCCTCGCCCTCCGCGACCGCCAAAGCACCCTCGAAGTGCGCGCCGCCCAGGTCGAAATGCGCATGGAAACCCTCCGCAACCACGTCTCACGCCGCTACCAAACCGACCTCGAAGCCTTCGAACCCGACACG
>CAZGNH010000154.1:0-2867 GCA_964527025.1 uncultured Chthoniobacterales bacterium
GTCGAACCCTCGATTCGCGTGGCAATCGAATCGGGCAGGAGTTCCTTGATGGCCACCCGTTTGCCAAGCTGCAGGTCCAACGCGACATACGTGATCCCAAAGCCTCCCTTTCCCAACACCGCCTCAATCCGGAAATTCTCGATTTGGTAGCCGGGGGTCAGTGCCAGGCGGTGGGCTTCCATTGCCCACGATGCTACCAAAAAAGGTCTGCCGATTTCAACCGACTTCTGAACGAATCCTTAGATTTTGATAATGGCGACGGTCGTATTGTCCTGCTTGGGGTTGGATTTCTTCTCGATTTTTTCCAAGAGTGCCCGAACGACCACGAGCGCGGGTTCCTTGCGAAGCCGGGCGAGTTCCTTGGAAATATCTCCGTCTGCCAAAGTCAGGAGCCCATCGCTTGCGGCAATCACGATGTCACCGGGTTGGAGGTTTGTGGGATGCGGTGGCTCGTCGATTTCTGAGATTTCGAGACCGTTGAGCACAGCCAGGAGGGCATTCCGTTCGGGATGGGTTGCAACGTCCGCTGCGCGCATTTGCCTGGCTGCCACTTTGGCGGCGAGAGCTGCCCGCATCGAGTGGTCGGCGTTCAGCCGTGCGAGCTTGTCCCTTCTCCACAGGAGCAGAGGGGAATCCCCCACGCTGATCCACTGGATCGAGTGCCGGTTGACCACCGCGGCAAGAAGGGTCGTTCCTGCCTCAAGGAATTTGTCCGGGTCGGCCACAATCATCGAATCAACGGCGGCGTTTGCGGCGAGCAGAGCCACCTTCAGGATTGACGGCGCCTCCGCAGAGGAACGTTCATCCGCCTCACTTTCCCGGGAAGGATGGGGGTTCTTCTCATGTGTTTCGTGCGCAATTCCTCCGGGACCGGAAGATTTGTGCCCCGGGTCGTCCGAGGGAGCCGGGGAATCCGGTCCGGAGGCACCGGCCGGCAGTGGCAAAGGCGGCGGCTGTGCAACCCCGCCACCCGCCTTGCTGGCATCCTCCGGCGTTCCGGACGCCTCCAAGAAGGCGTCCACAAACCCGTCCACGGCAGCCAGGCTTGCCTCACGCCCTCCAATATGCCCGCCCATTCCGTCGGCCACGACCACGAGGAGCCGACTGGCAGCATCGGGACTGCCTTCCAAGATGCTGAACGCGTAAGAATCCTGCTGCTCGTCGCGGGTGCCGACAATCTGGCGGCCGGAAAAATCGCGGTCGAGTTGCAGGGGCCTTGGTTGCGGCACGGTTTGTTTGAACACGATTGGCAAGGTCTCAGGAGTGTCAGGCGGAACCCGGGCAAGTGATTTTCACAGCATGGGCAAGGTGATTTTCGGCTGAAAGATCTTCTTTCCCATCGCAAGCCCCCAGTCACGCCTTGCGGGCCGACAGGTTGTCACTGCGCCTGGGGTTGCTCGGGGGAATCCTGGTAGTCGAAATCCGGACCGCAAAGCGGTACAAAGCGGAGAACGGTATTTCCAATGACGATGAATTCACCGCCTTTCAACTCGGCGGGTTGCAGGACCGGGGTTTCACCGATATAGGTCAGGTTCTGGCCACCCCCGTGCTGCAGGTAAAACTTGCGTCCCCGTGGGTCGTAGGTAATGGACGCATGATTCTGGCGGGAGATTTTTTCATCGCCGAAGTTGAGTTTGCATCGTTGGTCGTCGGCCCGTCCGATGCTGTTCATCCCGTAGCCGAGGCGCACGTAGTCTCCGGCACCGGGGCCGGAGACAACAGCCATCCAGCCGACCACAGGGTCGTGCATCTGGTCCTTCGGCGCGGAGGTTTCGGCTCCGGGGGAAGACGAGGCTGCGCGCCGCCTTGTCGTCGGCCCAAGAATCACAGTTTTGTCCTCATCGCGCCGCGTGCCGACCATTCGGGTGCTTTCACCTCCCGTCTGCCCCGGAGCCGGTGGCGGGCGGTTGATGATGCGTGTTTTGTCGCCCTCGAATCCTCCGGGAATGGGGGGAGGGGGGTTGTCGCCGTCCGGGCGGCGCAGGATGCGTGTTTTGTCGTCGTTTTCCATGGCTTATTTTTCGTAGAGTTTATTGATGAGATGGTCGAGGCAATATTGGCCCGATTTGTTGACGGCGCCCTCTTCGATTTCCTGCGCGATGTGCATAAGGAAGACAAGGATGGCCGACATCAGGAGCCCCAGCCATGTGGTATAGAAGGCGACACTGAGCGCATCGGTAACCACGGCCAGATCGATTTCGCCCGCCTTTTCGAGGTATTGCACGGCGGCGAGGTTGAGGCCTGCGACAATGCCAACCACCGTTCCGAGGAACCCGAGGCAGGGGATCAGCCAGACGGTGAAGCGCAGGAGGTTGTAGCGGAGATCAATCTCGTGCATGAAGAGTTCGAGGCTCGATGAGAGCATCGAGTTTGCCCGGTCCACGGACTTGGATGTTTGAAATTGCAGGGCGATTCGCTCGATCATGCGCGTCAGGAACAGCCCGCTCGCGGCTTCGTGGACCTTGCGGTAGATGGGGATGAGGTCCTTGGCGGTGAGGAGAACATCCGGAGACTCCGGCAGGTAGCGCCGATCAAGTTCCGAGCGCTCCCTTTGGCATGCATAGAGGCGGAGCCCCACCTCTCCCAAGCCGACCATAAAGACAACCCACATGAAGGCCTGCACCGCAAAGGGACGGGTCACCACGATGGCCTCGCCCATGGGAGATTTGATGGTTCCCTTGTCCACGAGAAGTCGCCCGGACAGGCTGTCGGGCGGCAGGGTCAGATTCAGGATGGCAACGATTCCAATGCCCGCAAAGACTGCTGAAGCTGCGACAAGGAAGCGGTTCATTCGACTTCCCCTGTCAACGGATTGCGCCGGGGGCCTTTGGCCGCCTCGGGCGGGAGGGGCGGAGGGGTTGCCCGAC
>CAZGNH010000155.1:0-6544 GCA_964527025.1 uncultured Chthoniobacterales bacterium
TCGAGCCGGTGGCCCGCGGACGCTTCGAAAAGAGCGAGCCGACAATCGTCGGGGGCGAAGATTTGGATGTCCCGACCTACCTGCGCCAGAAAGGCAAACACTGACCATGCACGCGGCTGTCAGCGGCGCGGCTGCGCGCACCACATTTTTCCCGGCCTTGTGTGTGGTGGCGGCGTGTGCGTTATTGTCCTCCTGTATGTCCTCCAAGCACCGGAACCCCAGCGCGGAGGCCGAGGCCTACCTCGCCTTCCTGCGCGCACGGCCCGGAGCCGATCTCCGCGGCCCCGCCGAAGACGCCGCCGTCTCCCGCGTCAAATCCTACCTCTCCAATCTCCGTGACCCGCAAACCCGGCGCTCAACACCCGAAGTCTACGCCCACGACGCCTTCTTCAACGACACCCTCAAAACCGAAATCGGCGCCGCCAACATCGAAAAATACTTCGACGCCACCGCCGCCAATACCGACGAAATCCGGGTCGAATTCCTCGATGTCGCCCGCAGCGGCGACGACTTCTACTTCCGGTGGGCCATGGACGTGAAATTCAAAAAAATCAAGCGCGGCCAAACCCACCGCTCCATCGGCATCTCCCACATCCGCTTCACCCCCGAAGGCAAAATCCTCCTCCATCAGGACTACTGGGACTCCACCTCCGGCTTCTTCCAGCACGTGCCCGTCCTCGGCGCCGCCATCCGCACCATCAAATCCCTCCTGTAGAATTTCAAATCTCAAATTTGAAATTTCAAATCCCGTGACGCTTGACCTGCCGGACCGCGAATTTGCGGGATATATCTTTGACTGTGACGGAACCCTTGCCGACACAATGCCGCTGCATTACCGGGCATGGAGCCGGGCAATGACCGAGGAGGGAGCGGATTTTCCCGAAAGTTTGTTTTATTCGTGGGGCGGGCGTCCTGCCGCCGAGATTGTGGCGGAGCTCAACCTGCGGTGTGGTTTGTCGATGCCTGTCGGGGAGACGGTTGAGCGGAAGGAGGGGTATTTTTCCGGTTTGTTGCACGAGGTCGCGCCGATCGAGCCGGTGATCGGGATCGCGCGTGCGAAGCACGGGCGGGCGCCGCTTGCTGTTGCCTCGGGCGGGCACCGCCACATCGTCCATGCAACCCTCGACATCCTCGAAATCCGCGGCCTGTTCGCGGCATGCGTCTGCGCCGAGGACTACCTGCGTGGCAAGCCCGCGCCGGATCCCTTCCTCGAGGCGGCCCGCCGGATGGGTGTGCCCCCCTCCGAGTGCATCGTCTTCGAGGACAGCCCGACCGGCATCGAGGCCGCGCGGGCGGCGGGGATGAGCCATGTGTTCGTTCCGCCGCCGCGGCGCGAATAAATCCTCGCCTCGGGCGCCGCTTTGGGTTCAATGGAGTGGTGATGAAAAACCGTGAATTGTTGCGTGCGTTTGACGCGGGGATGGGAAACAAGGGTTTGTGTTATTCGCTTCCGGCGCTCGAGGAGACCGGGGTGGGGAAAATTGCGCGTCTGCCGGTGAGTCTGCGGATTGTGCTCGAGTCGGTGCTGCGCAATTGCGACGGAAAGAAGGTGCGGGAGGAGGACGTGGCGGCCCTCGCGTCATGGAATGCAAAAAAACCCGCGCCCACGGAAATCCCCTTTATTGTCGCCCGCATCGTCCTGCAGGATTTCACCGGAGTGCCTTTGCTGGTGGCCCTTGCCGCGATGCGCAGCGCGGTGGAGAGGAAGGGTCACGACCCCGGCCAGATCGAACCCCTGGTGCCCGTGGACCTGGTCGTCGACCATTCGGTGCAGGTGGACTTTTTCGGGACGCCGTCCGCGCTGCAACTCAACCTCGACATGGAATTCCAGCGCAACCGGGAACGCTACCAATTTTTGAAGTGGGGGCAGCAGGCCTTTCATACGTTTCAAGTGGTGCCGCCGGGAATCGGGATTGTTCACCAGGTGAATCTGGAATCTCTCGCCAAGGGCGTGCTCGCGAAGCAGACGGACAAGGGAACCCTGTATTTTCCCGATACGCTGGTCGGAACCGATTCGCACACGACCATGATCAACGGGCTCGGAGTGGTGGGCTGGGGCGTGGGCGGCATCGAGGCGGAAGCCGGAATGCTCGGCCAGCCGGTTTATTTTCTCACGCCGGAGGTGGTCGGGGTGCACATGACAGGGCGGTTGCGGGAAGGGGTGACGGCGACGGACCTTGCCTTGCACGTCACACAAATGCTGCGTGCGGCAAAGGTGGTTGGAAAATTCATCGAGTTTTACGGGCAGGGCACCGCTTCGCTGCCGCTGCCGGACCGTGCGACCATCGCGAACATGGCGCCGGAGTACGGTGCGACCATGGGGTTCTTCCCGGTGGATGCCGAGTCGGTCAACTACCTCGCCGCCACCGGACGGACCGATGAGCAATGCGCGGCCTTCGAGGGGTATTTTCGCGCGCAGGGGATGTTCGGAACGCCGGAAATGGGTGCCATCGATTACAGCGTGGATCTTGAATTGGACCTCGGCTCGGTGCAGTCCGCCGTGGCGGGTCCGAAGCGCCCCCAGGACCGCATCAATCTGCCGGACCTCAAAAAAACATTCCAGTCCCTGCTGTCCCTCGACGCCGCGCAGGGCGGCTACGGGCGTGAGGAAGGCGACACCGGGCGTTCCTCGCGCGTGGAATTCCAGCGCAAGCGCAACGGCGTGGAAAGGCGCAGCGAAATGGAAATGGTTTCCGACCGCCCCACGCCGGATCCGGTCAACGAACTGCCCGCCACTCCGTTTCACGAAACCCATGGCGAGATTCGCGACGGCAGCGCCCTCATTGCCGCCATCACCAGTTGCACCAACACCAGCAACCCGAGCGTGATGCTTGCGGCCGGACTGTTGGCGAAGAAAGCGGTCGAACGGGGCATGCGGGTGGGCCCGACCGTCAAGACCTCGCTTGCACCGGGATCGCGCGTCGTGCGCGATTATCTGGAAACCACCGGGCTCCAGAAATTCCTCGACGCGCTCGGATTCCACATTGTCGGGTACGGCTGCACCACCTGTATCGGCAACTCCGGCCCGCTCGCCCCGGAAATCGAAACCGCCATCGCCGAACGCGACCTCATCACCGCCTCGGTGCTCTCCGGCAACCGCAACTTCGAGGCCCGCATCCATGCAAGCATCAAGGCCAACTTCCTCATGTCCCCCCCTCTCGTTGTGGCCTTCGCTCTGGCGGGCCGCGTGGACATCGACCTGACGAAGGATCCCATCGGGAAGGACCGGGCGGGCGCCGACGTGTTCCTGCGCGACCTTTGGCCGGATTCCCGCGAGGTGAAGGACGCAATGCAATCGGCGCTCAAACCGGAGGTCTTTCGCAAACTCTACACCGACTTCGCCAACCAAAACCCGAAATGGAACGAAATCCCCTCCTCGGAGGGACTCGTCTACCCATGGGACTCCACAAGCACCTACATCCAACAACCGCCGTTTTTTGATGGGTTTTCGATGACTCCGTCGCCACCGGTCCCGATCCGCGGCGCGCGCCCCCTCGGGATCTTCGGCGACAGCGTCACAACCGACCACATCTCGCCTGCGGGTGCCATCAAACCCGCCACCCCCGCCGGACGTTTCCTCATCGAAAACGGCATCGCACCGGCCGATTTCAACAGCTACGGATCGCGCCGCGGCAACGACCGCGTCATGACACGCGGCACCTTCGCCAACGTCCGCATCAAAAACCTCATGCTTCCGGGCATCGAGGGAGGATACACGCTCTGCTTCTGCGACGGGGACCTCCCCGCGCCGGACAAGGACATCGCCCACGGACCGGGCGGCGGACGGCCCGCCTTCATCTACGACGCCTGCATGGCCTACAAGGCCGCGGGTGTTCCGCTGGTCGTCATCGCCGGCCACGAATACGGCACCGGTTCGAGCCGGGACTGGGCCGCCAAGGGAACCAGCCTCCTTGGCGTGCAAGCGGTCGTTGCAAAAAGTTTCGAGCGCATCCACCGCAGCAACCTGTGCGGCATGGGGATCCTTCCCCTGCAATTCCCAGAGGGAGTCGGGGCCGACTCCCTCGGTCTCGACGGAACCGAAACGTTCGATGTCCCCGGCCTTGACGGCACGATCACCCCGCGACAATCCGCCACCCTGCGCATCCACCGGGCCGACGGATCATCCACCGACCAACCGGTCACTCTCCGGATCGACACGCCCATCGAAGTCGATTACTACCGCCACGGCGGCATCCTCCCCTTCGTCCTCCGCCAGCTCCTCGCCAAAGACGATTGAGAATTCAAGCGCCAGACGGCGGCGCGAGGATTTTTTCAAGGATGCGCGGGATGTCCACATACCGGGCGATAAGTTCCTGGATGCGGGTGATTTTCTCGTGGTCTCCGGGCAGGGTTTTGACCGTCATCGAGTGGATGCGGCTCGAGATCGTGTAGCTGTCGAGGTGGCTTGAGAGGACGGGCATGGGGCCTTCGCGCACAAGCTCGAGGACGCGCGGGGAGGGAAGGAGTTTGTCGGAGAGGACCATCGCGCAGAATGCGGAGCGGTGGGAGGCCATGGCGCTGGTGACGGCCGCAAGGACGACGTCTTCACGGTCGCCGGGCACGACGAGCAGGGTGCCCGCTCCCACGTCGTCGAAGAGGTGGGCCGCGCTCATGGCGCCGATCAGAACATCGGCCACACGGGTGCGTCCCGCGTCGTGGCCGTGGAGGAATTCCCCGTGGATGTGGTTGCACACCTGCCGCAAATTCGGCTGGGTAAGAATCTCCTCGCGCGGGAGCACCCCCAGCAGTTCGAGACCCAGACGATCAAGACCCCTGCGCGCCACCGCCGAAATTTTTTCCATCTTCGAGGGCAGCAACTTGTTCATCACCACCCCGATCACCTCGACCCCCTCGGAGGCAAACAGGGCCGCGTTGAGCACCGCCTCGTCAATGGGACGCCCGATGCCTCCCGGAACCACCAGCAACACCCGGCTTTGCAGCAACCGGGCCACCCGCGCATTGGACAGATCGAAGACGCTGCCCACGCCCGCGTGGCCCGTGCCCTCGATGATCGAAAAATCTTTTTCCCAGGCGGCACGGTCGAAGGAGTGGCGGATGCGGCGAACGAGGGCCTCGTTGTTTGCGTGATTGATGTAGCGCCGTGTGAATTCCGGTTCGACGGCAATCGGGCTCATGTCCTCGAGCGGTACCTGCGTGTCAAAGGTCTGGCGGATCAGGACGCTGTCCTCGTCGATGCGCTTGCCCTCGACTTCGACAAAACGCTGGCCGACGGGTTTGATGAATCCGATGCGGGCGAACCGGTCGCGGAGGGCCGCGTGGAGCCCGAGAGCCATGGTGGTTTTGCCGGTGTTTTGCTCGGTGGCGGCGATGAAGATCCGGGGGGTGACGGTGTTCAAGGGACGGGGGAGGCTGCGGGGGAAGATGCGTCACCGGCGGGGGAAAGCTTGCGGTATTCGATGGCCTGCAAGCCGACAAGGGCCGCCACGGAGACAATGTCTTCGACGCCGGCACCGCGGGACAAGTCGGCCGCCGGGTGTGAAAGCCCCAGAAGAATCTGGCCGTGGATGCGCGCCCCGGCGATGTAGTGAAGGATTTTCGCCGTGATGTTGCCGCTGTTGAGATCCGGAAAGACAAGCACATTGGCCTTTCCGGCGACGAGGCTGGGGCCCATCTTGCGTTCGGCCAGCGCGGCATCGAGGGCCGCATCGGCCTGCATTTCGCCGTCGACCGCTATCTCCGCTCCGAGCTGGTCGGCAAGCTGCCGCGCCAGAACCACCGCCCCAGCCACCTTCTCGGTCGATGGCGTCCGCGCACTCCCCTTGGTCGAGAAACTCAGCATCGCCACGCGCGGCCGCCTCCCGAACACCTGCCGTGCCAAAAGTCCCGTCTGGACCGCGATGGCCGCAAGCTGCTGCATGTCGGGATCCGGCACAACTCCGCAGTCGGCAAGGAACATCACCCCGTCGTCCCCAAACTGCCGCGTCGGAAGCTCGGCGATAATGCAACCCGAAACCAACGGTGCATGCGGCAGGGGCTTCACCAAACGGATCAACGGACGCAGCAACGACCCCGAAGCGCTCCCCACTCCCCCCACCAGCGCATCCACCTGCCCGTTCTGCAACATCATCGCCGCAAAATAATTCGGGTTGTTCATCAGCGCCCGCGCGTCGCGAATCCCCATGTTCCTGTAACGGTCCAGCCGTTCGAGCCGCTCGCAGAACCCCGGCAAATCCGACGACGTCTCCGGATTGACCACCGCCACATGATCCATGTCCACCTTCTCGGCCGCCGCCACCCGCTCGATCACCTCGCGCCGCCCGATCAAGACCGGCACCCCGGCCTCCCGCTCGTAAAAAAGCCGCGATGCGCGCACCACGCGCGGATCATCCCCGTCCGGAAAAACAATCCGCTTCGGGTGGCGCTTGAGCTTGGCAAAAACTGTGTCGAGAAATTTCATCCTTGTCCCGGAGCCTGAAAGAAGTCCCGGCGACACTCAAGAAAGAATCTCCGCGGAACACGTCCCGGCGCACGCCGGAGGCACTGCAAAATGCGAAGCCGGCGGGGGCTCTCCCCCCCCCCCCGG